>NZ_JAHREU010000020.1:71011-102802 GCF_020883145.1 Microcoleus sp. CAWBG27 | reverse complement strand
AAGACTCTTTGTTATTCTAAATGTGAGGAAATGCTCAAGCATTCTATTAAATTATTAATACATTACTTGAAGTTTGACGATATTCCCATTCCTGGAGCATTCATACCTTGATTCAGCAACGCCGAATCTCGCACGATCGCATCTAAAGTTATTAGTTACGATCTCATATTGACTACGGTCATGCGATCGCCCGTACAAACATATTTGCTCGTACAAGCCGCTGCACCCCTCGCGATCGTACAGGCGATCGCCCACCATCAAACCTTACCAACTTCCGCCAACTCAGCAACATTAGCAGAAATTTCCTCATCCCCTGCATCAACCGCAACCGTTAACTTCAATCCCAAAGCCTTCAGCCAATTAGCCAAAGCATAAATAGTTGCAATCCCAGATTGCGACAGCAAAGCATCTAACTTTTCCAAATGCAATTTAGCATCATCAGCCGACATATTTGGTTTTCCCAAACTCTCAAATACATTGCTAAGTGCGAGTTCAAGCAAACCTGGTTCAGGCTCTTCGTCTTCCAAATGCGCCGTTAGATAAGCGGCAGCGTGTATTTTATCCTTGAGGGCTTCAATCAGATAATCTTGATAACTATCGCTCGTTGGCATTTTTGCGTTCTCCATATTCTTTCCAATACTCATACGCTTTGCGGATATCTTGTTCTTGAGTGCTTTTATCTCCACCACAGAGAATCAGCACTATTGTTGACCCAACTTGTCCGAAGTACACGCGATACCCCGGCCCAAAGTCAATTTTCAATTCCCAGACTCCTTCCCCAACAGGCTTGCTGTTTCCTAAATTCCCCAAGCGAACTCGATCGAGCCTTTGCTCAATTTTAACTACTGCCTTCAAATTTCGCAGGGAACTAAGCCACTCTGCGAAAGGATTTCTACCGTCTGAAGTAATATAACGTCTAATTTCTCTGGGTTGTACTTCCATAAATGCGATCGCACTTGCTCGCTTATTATCATATGGGCGATCGGCCACCATCAAACATTACCAACTTCCGCCAACTCAGCAACATTAGCAGAAATTTCCTCATCCCCTGCATCAACCGCAACCGTTAACTTCAATCCCAAAGCCTTCAGCCAACTAGCCAAACCATAAATTGTCGCAATTCCGTCTCCCGACAACAAAGCATCTAACTTTTCCAAATGCAATTTAGCATCATCAGCAGACATATTTGGTTCACCCAGAGCTTCAAATACATCCCTCAGCGCTTTTCGCATAATTTTTAATTCCAAATCTCCCTCTTCTTCCTCAAAAATCTCTGTGATGTAAGCAGCAGAAAAATTTGGATCTTTGAGATATTTGATTTTAAACGGATGGTAAGGGACACTTTTACGCATTTTCTTGGCTCCTGTATTCTTCCCAATATTTCTTAGCAGTGCGAATATCTTCATCTTTCCTTTCTTTTATCTCCACCACACAGCAAAAGCACTATAGTTGTTTCTACTTGTCCAAAATAAACTCTGTAGCCCGGGCCAAAGTCAATTTTCAATTCCGAGACACCTTCGCCAACCGATCGACAATCTCCCAAATTTCCATTGCTAACACGCTCCAGCCTTTTCACAATCTTGGCTTTACCCTTAAAGTCGCGGAGAGATTCCAACCACTCCTCAAAAGGAACTCTGCCGTCAGGCTGGCTATAACTCTCAATTTCCTTGGGTTGCACTTCCATAATTCCACCTTCTGTAAATACTACAGATAGAGTATGTGACAGTTGAAGGTGCGGAATGTGGGCATAATCTTGATTCTAGCCGCGATCGCACTCCAATCTTACAGTCGCGCCCGATCGCCCCTTGACTCCATGCGCTACAATTATTAAGAAATCTTTAGTTAAATCCGTTTAACGTCCCAGACGCATTATGAGTCTTCCCATTCGCAACGTTGCTATCATTGCTCACGTCGATCACGGCAAAACCACCCTTGTGGACGCTCTTCTCAGACAGTCCGGGGTCTTCCGCGAAGGGGAAGAAGTCCCAGATTGCGTCATGGACTCCAATGATATCGAGCGCGAGCGCGGCATTACTATCCTTTCCAAAAATACCGCCGTGCGGTACAAAGAAACCCTGATCAACATCGTCGATACCCCCGGACACGCGGACTTCGGCGGAGAAGTCGAACGAGTTCTCGGCATGGTAGACGGTTGTTTGCTGATCGTAGACGCCAATGAAGGCCCGATGCCGCAAACCCGGTTCGTGCTCAAAAAAGCCCTAGAAAAAGGCTTGCGCCCGATCGTCTTTGTGAATAAGATCGATCGCGATCGAGCCGACCCCCACAAAGCCGTCGATAAAGTTTTGGATCTGTTCCTAGAACTAGGTGCTGACGACGATCAGTGCGAATTTCCCTATCTCTTCGGTTCCGGCTTAAGCGGTTACGCCAAAAAACACCTAGAAGACGAAGGGGTAGATATGAAGCCCCTGTTTGAAGAAATCCTCGACCACGTACCGCCCCCCGTCGGCGATCCCAACAAGCCGCTGCAACTGCAAGTAACCACCTTAGATTACTCGGAATACGTCGGGCGCATCGTCATCGGCCGCATTCACAACGGCACGATTAGAGTCGGTCAACAAGCAGTCTTGATCACCGAAAGCGGGGCACTTGTCAAATCAAAAATCAGCAAATTGATGGGCTTTGAAGGCCTGAAGCGGATTGATATCGCAGAATCTTCTGCTGGTAATCTAGTCGCCGTTGCCGGTTTTGCTGATGCGTATATTGGCGAGACCATTACTTGTCCCAACGACCCGCAAGCTCTACCTTTAATCAAAGTAGACGAACCGACTTTGCAGATGACTTTCTCTGTGAACGATTCGCCGTTCTGCGGTCAAGAAGGCAGTTTGGTAACATCGCGTCAAATTCGCGATCGACTAATGCGAGAACTGCAAACCAACGTCGCCTTGCGCGTCGAAGAAACCGACTCTCCCGACAAATTCCTCGTATCCGGCCGTGGCGAACTCCACCTCGGAATCCTGATCGAAAATATGCGCCGCGAAGGATACGAATTCCAAGTATCTCAACCGCAAGTAATCTTCCGCGAAGTCGGCGGCCGTCCCTGCGAACCCTTTGAATGTTTGGTGTTAGACGTACCCGAAGAAGCAGTCGGCGGCTGCATCGAACGCCTCGGTCAGCGCAAAGCAGAAATGCAAGATATGCACGTCAGCAGCACCGGTCGCACCCAAATCGAATTTTCAGTCCCCGCTCGCGGTTTGATTGGATTCCGAGGCGAGTTTATGCGCTTGACTCGCGGCGCTGGAATTATGAACCACAGCTTCCTCGACTATCGCCCCCTCGGTGGAGAAATTGTCGCCCGTCGCAATGGAGTATTGATTTCCTTTGAAGAAGGAACTGCGACTACTTATTCACTGAAAAATGCTGAAGACCGCGGCGTATTTTTCATTACCCCCGGAACCAAGGTTTACAGAGGGATGATTATCGGAGAAAACAACCGAGATGACGACATGGAGCTGAATATTTGCAAGTCGAAGCAGTTGACAAACCACCGCGCATCTGGCGGTGAAGAGTTGGCGCAATTGCAAGCACCAGTCGATATGAGTTTGGAACGCGCTTTAGAATACATCGGTCAGGATGAATTGGTGGAAGTAACGCCAAAATCAATTCGCTTGCGGAAGGTTTCTAAGAAGTTAGTCAAACGGTAAAATAACTTGATGGCTGGCAATTTTGCCAGCCATCAGTGTCAACTTCAAACTGTACATAATCGACTTGGGCTTGTAAGTGCAAAGTCTTGTAGGATAACAGATGTATTTATAATCAATCCTTAAGTTTATCGTTATCCTAACTTTTATAAATAAAAATTATGCTGAAGAGAATTTATGTAAATAATTTTAGATGCCTGGTGAATTTTGAATTGCAAGTAGATAGCTTAAATCTCTTTCTGGGTTCAAATGGATCGGGCAAAACTACCGTTTTTGAGGTTTTAAGAAAATTACAGAAATTTATTTTAGGCGATCGAGCTTTCGAGCAAGATTATAAAGTATCAGATTTGTTTGCCAACAAGGATTTAACAAGATGGCAAAAATCCAACATTCAAAAATTTGAATTGGATATTGAAGGAAATGGTGGCATTTATAAATATACCCTAGAGATCGAACATCAAAGAGACTATGCACCTCCTAGAATGCGACTAGAAAGCTTAACTTTTGACGGACAACCTCTGTTTAATTTCTGGGTTGATCCAGGCGATATAGGTATAACTGTAGGCCAAGCTAGGTTGTATAATGACGATCCCGATCGCGAAGGTGCTTTCGTACCGTTCTTTGATGGGTCGCGTTCTGGCATTGGTTTTATTTACGAGAGACCTGACAATCTAAAGCTTACATGGTTCAAAAAACGGATTTCTAACTTTTTTATTGTACAGATCAATCCTTATATAATGGAATCAGAAAGCCTTAAGGAGGAAAGTTCACCTAACTGGGATATGTCAAATTATGCAGCTTGGTACAGCTATTTATCTCAAGAATCTCAAGGTAAAATATTTAAGTTAACGCTGGAATTACAAAAGATTATCCCAGGATTTGATTCATTTCAAAATTCTAAATCCGGTGATGTGAGGATTTTGTCAGCATTTTTTACCCGTCCCAGCAAGGCTGCTTATAGGCTTAATGAATTATCACATGGTCAAAAAGCTTTAATTGCTCTATATACCTTAATATATTGTTCTCCTGATGAGAATTTTACTTTGTGTATTGATGAACCAGAAAATTTCCTGGCTTTACCGGAAATACAACCTTGGTTGCGTAGGGTGATGGACTATTGTCTGGAAAATGAAGCACAAGCAATGTTAATTTCTCATCACCCATCATTAATTAATTACTTAGCAAGCAATTCAGGTTATTGGTTTGAACGAGAAGATAATGAAGCTGTTCGCGTGCGCCGAATTACTGATACGGTCGAAGAAGGCTTATCAGTTGCTAAGCTTATAGAACTTGGATGGATTTATGACGAGTAGAGATGATTTACCCGAAGTAACTATTCTCTGTGAAGATATTGACCAAGAGCGATTTATCAGAGAATATTTGATCTGCCGGGGATTGGACGATCGCAAAATTAAAGACTTTGGTAATCCTAAAGGAAAAACAATTAAGAATAACAATGCTTTGATAGTTAAGCATTATCCACAGCTTATTAAAAGTTATAGAAGCCGTAACTACAGAAATATTGCTGTAGTAGTAATGATTGATGCTGATGAAGATAGCTTGGAAGAGCGAATGCGTTGTTTAAATATAGCATTAGACGAAACAGCAGGTAATTTAAACAAAGATCCGCGACTGCCTAACGAGAAAGTTGCTATTTTTGTCCCAGCCCGAAATATTGAAACGTGGTTTTATTATATTAATAGTCATATGTCAGGTCAAGAATGCAATGAACTTACTGATTATAAAGATAAAACAATGACTACAAAAGAGAGGATTGAATTAGCTAAAAGGTCGGCAAAAATATTGGCTTCAGAAATATGTCCTCATGGAGTCGATCGCATTGCTTTGCCTTCTCTTCGTTATGCGTGTAGGGAGTTGCAACGACTACAGTTGTAAAGAATTAGTTAATTGATGTGACATGACATTCTGTTAGATTCAAGATTTATTAAAGCAGTCAAGTATCTGAGTTTTTTTATTTAGGTTGTTCTACTTAGTGAATGATATATTATCAAAGTCTTCTTTTTAGATTAATTGCTACATCCCGATCCTAGTATGCGATCGCCCTTTCAACTAACCTCCACAATATGTTTTAATAAAAAATTGAGCCAAACCTAAACAAACCCAGCCATGAGTCCCAAATCCATAGCCGTGATCAACTTCAAAGGCGGTGTCGGAAAGACCACCGTCACCTGGAGTCTGGGAAATATTATATCCCAAGGAACAGACTTAGAAGTCTTGATGTTAGACCTAGACCCGCAAATGTCCCTCACAGAGGCGATCGGGCTTAACGAAAATACGGGTCATTTAGATGATAAGTTTGGTAAGTGGTACGAAAAATCTCTCAAACACAGACTCACAATTTACGACGCCCTCGAAGTCTTTAAAAAAGCCGGACAAAACTTTAAATTTCCCGTTGGTTTCGACACCATTTATCAGGTTGACGAACAGTTGCATTTTATCCCTTCAGTTGAAGAATTGTATTGGTTAGACCTCGATGGATTTGAGGGGAAAAGTGTTAAAGACTTCATCCGCCAGTTTAGCGGCAAAATCGCTAACTCTCCCAATCTCCCCCAATACGATTTGATGCTGTTTGACTGTTCGCCTTCCTTCAGTCTCCTCACCTACAGCGTACTATCTTCCTGCGACTTAATACTGATTCCCGTCAACCCAGATTATTTTGGTTCTCGGGGATTGAGTTTAGTTTTAAACTCGCTCCAAAAACGGATTGAACCTTACCCGTTTCCCAAGATTGCCGTGTTTATGAATAAAGCTAAAATCTATGGAGGATTGCTGACAAATGAAGTTCAGTTTTACATGAGAGAAGTCAAGAGACTTTGCGCTGAAATCTCAAAAGACAATAACATAGAAGTGAGATTTTTAGAATCGACGATTCGGGAAAGTGTTGGACTAAAGCGGGCAATTAATGAGGGAGAATTGCCGCGAGAATTAGTTAGAGAGTTTGAGCTACTTTGGCGCGAGTGTGAGGAGTATCTGAAATGATTAAAAAAGATATTTTGCCTGCTGGCGATTCAGAAACTGGGGGGGTGCTTGATGAAATTGGCGAACTTAAGGTCATCTTGCGCGAGGTTTCTAAAAAATTAACCAGGATTGAGGCTCAAGTCAAGCGGGGAGGGCTTTCTGCTGGTTCTAAAACTTCTGAATTTCCTGCTGTTGCTGTTGCTGATGTTGAGAAACCTGCTACTTTATCTACTGACAATGTTCTCGAAGTTTATGAAGAACTGCGTTTGCAAGCTAAGAAGGGTCATGAATTAGAGGTGAGGCAAAAATTGTCGGCTATGAGTGCGGCTGATTTGAATTTGATGTGTTGCGAGTTAGGAATGCCGCCCAGCAGCAAGAATCCGTCTCGCAAAAAAATGTTCGAGCTAATTATTGGTAGAATTAAGCAGAGTTTGATGCTGTCGCGACATATCGATCGCCAAACACTTTAAACAGTTGACAGTTGACAGTTGACAGTTGACAGTTAATAGTTTA
Source organism: Microcoleus sp. CAWBG27 (assembly GCF_020883145.1). Lineage (NCBI taxonomy): Bacteria > Bacillati > Cyanobacteriota > Cyanophyceae > Oscillatoriales > Microcoleaceae > Microcoleus > Microcoleus sp. CAWBG27. The sequence goes on along the minus strand of NZ_JAHREU010000020.1, from coordinate 95,651 downwards.
TGGCGAAAATTCGAGCTGTCTTTTTTGCTTCCCACTTTTCATGGTCAAGAGGATAAACTAACAAAATGCGTTTGCATAAATTATTGCGGTTTAGTTCGATCGCCCTTATCGCCCTAACACTCGCAATTACCTTGCTTTCCAGCCTTCAGGGCCCTGGGACAACCGCAGTCCAAAAACCAAGCATACTGGCGTTTACAGCTCTCCAACAGCGCGGCAGCGAGGTCAGAAACAGTTTATTTACCGTCAACGCTACCAGTTTGGCACGCCGGGAACTTGCACCAAAAATAGATGTTAGCTATACCTTAGCTTGGTCGCCCAAGGGCGATCGACTGGCTTTCGTTAGCGGCGATACCGATATCTATACAGTCAACGCTGATGGTTCTGGGCTAACTAAACAGTTTGCAGGCGAATTTTGCAAAGCAGCTAATTTTGAAATAGTTTGGTTTTCCAACAGCCAGAAACTTGTTTTTGCCCGTTCTTGTGACGGTTTTACCTCCGACGCTCCCGGCAGTCAATCTCTTTTTTTGAGCGATACTTCGGGTATTAAAGGAACTAAATTAGTTAGGAATTTGGAAGTAGGAGGACAACAGACTAAAACAGAAATTTCCTCTAATTTCTATCTTTCTCCAGACGGTCAGCAGGTAGCATTTGTCAAGGATAAAAATATCTACAAAATGAATGCTGACGGTTCCGGCATGACTAAATTAACTCAAAGTCCCGGCGAGTATACATCCGGCGGTAGCGAACTTGTCTGGTCGCCCGATCGCACAAAAATCGCTTTTTTATCCGGTAACTATCCCCAACAGCAAGTTTACACGATTAATGCCGACGGCACCAACCTCAGAAATTTGACTGACAACCCGCAACATCAAGTCTACAACGTCAAGCTATTTTGGTCGCCCGACAGTAGCCGGATTGCTTGCTATCAGGGGAAAGCTGGCGATTTGAGCGGGGAAGAGCAGGATATTTGGGCGATCGACATTAACAGCGGAACCGCCAAAAACCTCACCCAAAAACCCCAAAACTACGATGCACTTTCCTGGTCGCCGGATGGCAAACTTATCGCCTTTGCTACCGGAGACTTCAACCAGCAAAAATTATACACAATAAATGCGGAAACTTCCCAGCTAAATCAACTAGCTCCCCGCCTAGGAATGTCAGGAATTTCTGAATTGGCTTGGTCTTATGACAGTCAGCAAATTGCTTTTATTTTTAATGAACTCGCAGGTGATAAAAGCAATTTGTATGTAATTAATCGCGACGGTTCGGGATTAAACAAATTGACCAGCGACAAGGATTTAAATGCTGGGAACCCAGTTTGGAAACCACAGTAAATTTACGATTTATATCCTATCCTTTACACAACTCGCATAAATTTGGCGTTAATCTTTAGGTATGTAGTTGCGCTTCAGCGCTCTTAATTGATTCTTGAAAAGAGCGCTGAAGCGCAACAACGTACCTTTGGATAAAATTGGGGTTAATTCTTAGGTATGTAGTTGCGCTTCAGCGCTCTTGTTGATTCTCGGAAAGAGCGCTAAAGCGCAACAACGTACCTTTGGGTTAATTCTTAGGTATGTAGTTGCAATGAAAGAGCTCTTGTTGATTCTTGAAAAGAGGGCTGAAGCGCAACAACGTACCTTTTTTGTCAAATTGGAGCCGATGCAATAATCTTTTTCTCCTTAAATTGCTGGTGAACTTCCAATTCATGTCCCTCAAGTTCCTGGTGTTTCTCATCCTGCACCTGTTTGTCAATTTTGGGCAACTTTAAAATCGCCCCAGCCAAAACCCAGTAATAGACAGACACTGGATCTACATCCAGCGGATAGTATTGAGGATTGATCGTAATAAATCCTACAAATACCCAAAAACTAGCTCCGTAACTCCGCAAACTTTTGTCCTTGACAGAACGGTACGCTCTAAAACTTAAAAAAGCTAAGTGTAAAAGCATGATCTGAAAAGCAATCATTCCCGGATAACCGAGTTCGTAAATCAACTTAGGATGGAAAGTTTCAATGAGCTGCGTGGTGCCAAATATTCGCGTTGAATTAGTCGCTCGTCCCACACCTCTGCCGAGAGGTCTATCAATGATAAAATTGTTGCTCTGCTCCAACTGATTCAAGAAAAACTGCTGGGGCGGTGCAGCATTCCAGCGGTTAACAAAACTCTCCCACCGCTGCTCGATAATTCCTGGGTTAACTGCCGCACCCACAAATAGCAGAATCGCCAGTCCTGCACCGACAGGAATAAATCTTTTTAAATTAACTAATTGACCTGTAAGAATTAGCAGGATTACCGTGGCAACTGGAACCATAACTAAAGCAGCTCTTTGACCGGAAATAACTGCATTGGCAAATACTAATGCCATGCCAAATAAACCAATAACTCTCCACCAGAAGGAAGGGTCACAAAAGGCAGAGGCAAAGGTTAAGAAAGCATTAGCAATTAAAAACCACGCCCACTGCCAAGGCGCCACAAATGTTCCCGGTAAGCGGATAAACTTGACTTCTGGACTGAATACTAAAGAACCGCCGACAAAACATCTAGCTTGCAGAGTTGCTTTATATAATTCTTCTCCAGTCATGCCTCGGGTACCCGCGCATTTTCCACTTTGCAGCAAGAGGTACTGAATCAAACCGAGAACGCAGCAAACGATCGCCAAAACTACGTGCATTCTACCAAAAAACACCAAATCCTTCTTGGTGCGGAGCAGATAATAGGTACAAGCAATCAGCGGTATGTAACCTATCAATACTTTTAAGCCGAGAATTCCTTGTAGAATTGGTTTGTCGCCCTTCATCGGGTTGAGCTGCATCTCCCCGTTGACAAAAATTAAAGTCAGCATTGCCATCATCAACAGGATGCTGAAGGTTGAAAGCATTTGTTTGGGAATGAACAAAGGCAACTGTTTCTTTTTGCAGCTTTGAATGAGGGCGATGAGGGCTGGTATGTAGAAAGCATCTTTGGCTACTTGAAATGCAGCATTCCCGCCGCCAATTGCGTAGGTGACAGTACCGCTGAGAGGCAGGTAAATAAAAAAAGCCCAGAAAGCTTGACGGGGGTATTTGTAGGAAAGTAGCAAAATGGCTACGGCGGCGCCTCCGGCAATAGCAATCTTAGCGCGAACCACGAACAACAGGGCGATGCTGACAGCAACACTGATTAAGCAGCTTATGACGATCCTCTGCACTAATTCATTGCGTTTTTGTGAAGTTTTGCGTTTTTGTGCCGCTACTTCTTTTTTGCTGGGCGTTGTTGTTTTTTCGCTGGGCTTTTGTTTGGACTTCTTAGATTTGCGCTTGGTTTTAAACATAACTTCTAAAAGACACTTATAGCCTTTCTCAGAAAGATGAGGTACTCATGGGCGAAGCGAAGCGGAGGGATGGGGCATAGGGCATGGGGCATGGGGCATAGGGCATAAGACTAGCGGGCATACCTCACTTTTTTTGAGAAAGGCTATATGTAGAAGGCAGAAGGCACTCGGAAGTAGAAGGGGATCTTATGCAGAATGTAGAAGGCAGAATGTATATCAGAAAAAATATTGCGGTAGATGTGGTTAGTTATTCTTGAAGTCCAGAGGGCGAAAAAATCTGGGTCAAGATGCTTGGTGCGAGGGGGGGAATAACTTACACTCGCGACCTTGTAGAATATAACTGCTGCATCTATAATGTACAAATCTCGAAAAAATAATTTTAATCGATCGCTCAAATCGATCGCAGAAACTCAATATGAAGTTAAACAAATTTGTATCGATCGGCATTGCCCTAGTTTTAGGAACAAGTGCCAGCGTATTGTCTGGCAGCAGAGCATTCGGGGCCGAAAAAGTTGTGCTCACCTTTGGCCCGATCAGGCAAACCGTCAATATCAGCGACTTGGAAGACTTTGCTAAAGATGGCACGACGACGCCAACCCTCAAACAAATTATCGGGTTCTCCAAAATGGATCCAAAAACACTCCAGGGGTTAATGGGTTTACAAATCGGTTTAAAGCCAGCTAATCTCGCCCGGGTAGTTTACAGCACTCCAGGCGAAAAAATTACTGACGAAATCGGTCAGGCAATTCGGACTCAGCGCCGCACAGAAGGTGGCAAAGCCATGCGGGCTGCGCTGATTCTGGCAGCCGGCGACGATGGTAAGGTGTCGCTGCTGGAAATTTTGAAAAAGTATCCTCTGCCGGAGGTTTACGTAGATGTTGCCACCATTGCTGCGACTGTTGGGAAAATTCAGGGTTTGGCTGGAAATCTGAGCACCCTGCTGCAAGATTCCAAGGGCGACACAACGAATAAAACTCCGACAAAATAGCAGGTTTGTAGTGAGGACTAAAGTCCTCAGACTTTTTTTGCGGACTAAAGTCCTCACTACAAACCAAGAAGTTTGTAGTGAGGACTAAAGTCCTCAGACTTTTTTTGCGGACTAAAGTCCTCACTACAAACCAAGATGCAATTAATGTTTCTTGAGCAACTTTTTGAGCAATTTGGGAACCTCCGAAGGCCGAGCAGCTACGGGTATTTCCGCCTCTTCAAAAGCAGCCATTTTGTTCTCTACCGTAACACCAAAGGCTTTCTGGGCAGCAGCGCGAGAACTGATCAGGATGCCGGCATGGCCCAAGGACGGGCCCTTGGGAGCGTAGCGGCCTGCCAAATAAGCAACCACAGGTTTGTCGATCGCCGAAGCGATGTAAGAAGCAGCAGCTTGTTCGCTCCAACCGCCAACTTCCCCAATCAAAACCATCGCCTCCGTACTGTCATCTTCGTCCAAAAGTTGCAGCCACTGCATAAAAGAAGAACCCACAATCGCGTCGCAGCCAATACAAACCGCCATCGACTGTCCCAAACCAGCCTCAGTCAATTCGAGAGCAACTTCGTAAGTCAAAGTGCTGCTGCGGCTGATTACCCCGATCGAGCCGGGAGTGTAGAATTCCTTGGGGTGAGTTCCCAGCAGCAGTTTGTCAGGGACAATAATTCCCGGACTGTTGGGCCCGATCACTAAAGTTTCCGTGGCCTCTGCCTTTCTGACTAAGCGCACCATATCCAGAGGAGGCACTCCCTCAGTGACGATCGCGATTTGCCGAATTCCTGCCGCGATCGCTTCTAGAGCCGCATCCAGCACCCAGTAAGCGTCTACCAAAATTACCGTAGTGTCAACATGACCCACTGCCGCCACAGCTTCTTCTACCAAATCAAAAATAGGAATTCCCTCCAACTCCTGCCCTCCCCTACCGGGACTGACACCGGCGACTACATTAGTGCCGTATGCTTTCATCATCAGGGCGGCGCGGGTTGAGGCGGGAGATTCTGTAATGCCCTGTACTAGGACTTTGCTTTCAGGAGTTAAATTCATTTTTTCCTAGTTAACACTCAATCTTTCAAAAGCAGAAGGCTTTCATAATTTTGTCCAGAGTTCTCGTTTTGCCGATCGACTGTCGCTACTTGGCAGATGATACAGCTTGAGCCGCAGCTTCATCTAAAGTGCTAGCTAGCTGCACGGGCAACTGTCCGAAACGCTTTTTAACAGCATCAGCATCGAGCTCTACCAGGCGCAGCACAACTTGAATGTGCCGGTTGGCGCGAGCTTTTCGTTCCAAATAGCCCGCTATGGCGGTGATGATTTCCTCGCTCTTGGAAGCACTGTCCAAAATATTTACAAGTATCACCTTAACGCTTTTATCCTGAGCGACCAACTCCAGACCCAACTCGGTGCGCTCGCGCAGGGCATTTACTGCATGGTAACGATCTAAAGAACCCAGGTTGACAAAATTAGCCGGTTTTCCTCGTTGGTGAGCTACAGCATCCAGAGTTGCCATTGTCAGGCCCACTCCGTTGCACAAAATCCCGACATTCCCCTCTAGTTCCACTAATTCCAGAGATGCGGAATTCGAGATTGGGGATTGAGGTTTGGAGTCAAACTGCGACGGCGACTGCTGCGACTTTGAGTTGGAATTCCGGCGATCGCCCCCATAGGCACTTCTGCTGTCCCCTCCCAACCCGCTGCTTTGCTTTTTACCCGAGAGTAGTGCCAAGTCTGGATGCCGCCCCAAGGCATCGTCGTTGGCGCTGACTTTACCGTCTAAAGCCATTAACTCTCCTGTTGGACTGATGCCGAGAGGATTGATTTCTACTAAATCTAAATCCTTTTGGACAAACAACCGATACATTTTCTCGACAATTGTACTCACCGATTGAATCAAATCTCCTTGCAATCCCATTTTCAACATCAGACGCCTCGCGTAGAAAGGCGAAAATTCCTGATCTACGGCAACTTGCTGCATTTGGTCGATCGACCCTTCGACATCCATACCTCCTTGTCTGGAACCCAGAAGTACCGGGCGGCGGGCGATCGGGTCTAGGAGTACGGCTAAGTACAATTCTTGGTCAGCGTTGTACTTTGCTTCTGCTAACAGGACTTGCGGATATTCATCCTCGATCGGCAAATTAAAAATTGTTTGAGCCGCAGCAACTGCGTCGATCGTATTTTCCACAAATTTAATGCCACCCGCCCGGCCTCGTCCCCCAGCCCGCACTTGCGACTTCAGTACAACTGGGTAAGGAATTTTCAGCCCTTTGAGGTCGGCGGGTTTGTCAATCCGCTGCGACGGCAAAATCGGAATTGCCATCTGACGAAATAAAGATTTGGCTTGGTACTCTAACAAATCCATTTTTAATAACGGGTGACGGGTATTTGGCAACAAGCAATTCGTCGTTTTTGGCGATTCATTATTAATAGATAATAATTGGCTTTATGTCAAGTTGAAAGTTAAAATTTATGGCTTTTATCTTTTGATTCTCAACTTTTATATTGCCGATTACTTATTTGGTATTGCTGGCATATAGCGCTTCTCAGAAAAGTGAGGTATGCCCTATGCCCTATGCCCTATGCCCTATGCCCTATGCCCTATGCCCTATCCCCATGAGTACCTCATCTTTTTGATAAAGGCTATATCACTTATTGCCTATGCTGTGTTTGTACTTTTTTTTGCGATCGACAATTGCCAGATTTGACTGGCTCGGGCGGGACAGAGTAGGGAGATGGTTAGTATAGCCTTTCAAGCTCTCATATGAGGTACTCATGGGCATAGGGCATGGGGTATAGGGCATACTTCACCACGCTTGAGAACCGCTATAGTTGTTTTTTCTTCGGAGTTTTGGCAATACTGTTTCTAGATATTTCTGGGAGCTAATTATCAATTGATTCCAATTAAATTAATCTAATCAAGCATTAAATACGACTTGCTTTCAAGCTTGTCACGTGTATTTTATCCTTTTTTCCGGATAACAAATAACTCCTTCCAAATAAATAATGACTAATGACTCCTTCCTTCTGACAACTGCCAACTGCCAACTCTCAACTCTCAACTGACTCCTTCCTTCTGTCAACTGTCAACTGTCAACTGTCAACTGTCAACTGTCAACTGTCAACTGTCAACTGTCAACTGTCAACTTAGCAGTGCCTTGATGGACAGTTTTAACCCATTTCAGCCGCTTGGGACGCACCGAAATCCGAGCCGTCACAATCCCTACCAGCAGCCAGTGCAACATATACACAGTACCCCGCAGCGTTTGCAGCAAGGTGACAAAAACTCTTTTAATGTCAAATTTAGTCTCTTTGCGAGTGCGGCGCAAACCGACAAACATTCCCACCACTGACAAGGTAAGAGTCATTACAGTTATGGGACTGGCGATCGGCATCCGGCGCAGGGCAATTGACATCAAAAAGTCAGGGAGCGCTACTGTCGGCAAGAAATATTGAGATACCCAAAATCCAAATAAATCCCAAGTTTTCCCCGTTCCCATCCGGTTGCGGAAAATTAGCTGCCAGTAGTCAAGATAACGCTGATAGCCACCTTCTGCCCACCGATTGCGCTGGTGCCACAGGGCGCGAGCGTTGGTAACTCCTTCTTCTGACACGGCTGGGAAAGCCAGAAATTCAATGTCCCACTGGTCTAGGTGCAGCCTCACGGTCAAATCCAAGTCGTCGGTAATGGTTTCCTCGTTCCAGCCGCCACAGCTTTCTAAGGCAGTGCGGCGCATGAATTGGCCGTTGCCGCGCAATTCTCCAATGCCGCCGATCGCAATCCGCTGCTGTTGGAAAAAACTATCGAGAGCCATTTCTGCTTCTTGGCCGCGAGTCCACACATTTACTGCTGCATTGGCGATCGCTTTTCTGACTTGCACCGCCCCTACCTTTTCTCTCTCGAACACCGGCAGCACCCGGCGCAGCAAATCTGGCGTTACCGTCGCGTCGGCGTCAAATATTCCCACAAATTCCCCGCGAGTCAGCGGCAAAACTTCATTCAGGGCTCCCGACTTGCCACCGCTGGCATTTGCTCCCCTGCTAAATACTTTGAGCTGCGGGTACTGTTTGGTTAGCTGTTCCAATACTAGCGCCGTGCCGTCGCTGCTGCGATCGTCGATCGCCCAAACTTCGTAACGGTCGATCGGGTAATCTAGATTGCAGATTGATTGTACGAATCGGGCAATCACCGCTTCCTCATTTTTCGCCGCCACCAGCAGCGACACGTAGGGCCAATCCTCTCGATTTTCATCGGCCAGAGGCGGCAGTGCGGGGTTGGGATGGGCAAACAACACTCGAAATGCTTGCATCCACAGCAGTCCCGTCAAACCCCACACTACCCACGCACCCCAAGAAATCAAGTGTAGGGCGATCGTCCCACCCCAAATTGCAGTTAGCAACGCAGCGGCTTTTCCCCGCCGTCCCCGATACAGATTTTGAGGAAAAGAGGGAGATCCCGGCACAGACACCGCCACCGGGAGCTCTGATGAAGTTTCCGCGTCAAACACCCTGTCGCCAATGTCTGGTATGGCAAATATTTTGCCGAGCTTGGAGTTCGAGGTCAAACTCTTGAGCTCTTCTTGAGCTAGATCGGGGATGTCCAACTTAAGCTCGCTGCGAGCGTCGTTTTCCGGCCAAGAACTCTCCTGCATAAGTTACTTGATTCAACCACCAATAGTTTTTGATTTTAGAGATAAGTATCCACTGTACCAGTTTCTGGGCTTTTGTCGAAATCTGACCGGAACTCGTTGGTGCGCGATCGCCCAAGAGTACGGCACTGCTAAACTGGAATTGCATAGAGTATTGGGGATGATTCATCCAAAAACGGATACCAGCCAGCGACTTAAGTCATTCGCCACGCCAAATTTTAGACTCCTGTTCAAACTCGCCACTTCAGCAGATTCATCTGTTCCTGTAAATCTAAAATCTAAAATCTAAAATCCCCAAATCCAAAATAGACTGAGTTTTGCTTGCGATCGACCAGGAATATCTGCTAGTTTTTGCAGATGATCTCAACCCACTGTCAGGATGCGGAAATATGTCTCTTCCTCAACTGAAACCAGCCGACGACAAAGAAGTGAAAGTCTACGCGCCTTTCTATCAAGAGCCCAGGCGCAAGTTCTTGCCGCACGCTATTGGCCTCTACAAGCTCAAAAGCTTGGAGGGGGCAAGAAAAATTGACGGCGGCGAAGATATACCCTTTGTCGCTAGTTGGAATATCTCGTCGCTGCCGATGGATTTGACCCGCTGTCGGGTGTTGTTTGACGGTAATGCTGAACTCAGCTACGAAGTGACTATGCAAAGTTCTGAGTTTGTCAGTTGTTTAATTGAGGTACTCCTAACTTTTCAGCGGACTCGTACCGTCGATTTTTCTAAAACGTTTTACCGCAAGCTAATGCGTATGGATGACTAATTTTCACCGTACCCGCGCTCCCAAAAGTTTGTAATTGATTGCGGCCCTAAAATGCGCGCTAATAATGTAATGCCATCGGGACGGCGAGATTATATTATTGGTGCGCTATTTATATTTTGAGGAGTTATAATAAAAAATGGGTTTAAAGCGAGAACTGCGATCGGGAGAAATAAAAAGTAGACTATTCATTATTCCAATCCTCTTGCGAATCCTCTTGCGAAATTGACTCGCAATGCTGAAATACTGTTGAATAAAGTGACATACTCCTACACTGTATGCGAAGCATCAGTGTAGGCTTCCAAGACAATCCGGCTATTGCTTAGGAGGCTCTTGGCTTTAAGAACGGAATGCCCTACCGCTCTATTTTTTATATTTATTGCTGCATTATGATCTCGATCGAGACTACACCCACAGTGAGGGCAGTCATGCCAACGAATATGCAGCTTCTTGGGTACTTTCTCGCCACAATTGGAGCAATCTTGTGAGGTGTTATGAGCGCTTACTGTCACCACCGATAAACCAGCATTTACGGCTTTATTTGTCAGTATTTCTAGAAAGCTTGACCACCCAGCATCCAACACAGATTTAGCCAATCTTGTACGAGCTAGACCCTTTACATTCAAGTCTTCAACTGCAATAACATCGTATTGTTTCAACAAGTTTCCCGCAGTCTTAAAGTGAAAATCTTTGCGTTTGTCTGCAACTTTTTTGTGTTGCTTGCCCAATTGCTTAACTGCTTTCTGTCTGCGGTTACTTCCTTTTTTGCGACGGGAAACACGTTTTTGAATAACTCTTAAACGCTTTTGTGCTTGACGATAATGTTGAGGTATCGCAACGGTTTCGTTCTCAGAAGTTGTCAAGAATTCCTTTAAACCAACATCGATACCAGTAATTTTATCTGGGTTAAAGTCTGGTTGGATTTCAGGAACTCTTGCATCTTCTAGACTCAGAGTTACATAATAACCATCGGCTTTTTTGGTAATGGATGTCGTTTTGAGCTTAAATCCATCAGGTATTGGGCGATGCAATATAATTTTAACTTTCCCAAACATCGGTAAGTTAATCAGGTTGCCTTGTAAGCACCCATCCTTTATTTGGGGATAAGTAAAAGTGCGGTAACGGTTACGTGCCTTGAATCTTGGTCTACCGCTACGCTTGCCATTACTATCACCCTTTAAGAAGCGATCGAATGTTAGTTTTACGCGCTTAACAATGTCTTGTAAAACCTGAGAGTAAATCTCAGCATACCAGGGATGAGTCTTTTTAAGCTGAGGGAGCGTCCTTTTCTGCGAGTAATAATCGGGATTATCTCTTAGTTCGGGGAGATGGCAAACAAGGGGGCAAGCATTGATAGGACAACGATTCTGTTCGTACCAGTTAAATCGATCGGCCAACAGGTAGTTGTATTGAGCGCACAGCATGGCTAACCATCTGTCAAGCTCAATAACTTGCTGTTTTGTTGGGCGTAGTTTGTACTGGTAAGAGATTCTCATTGTTTTGCTGCTTTTACTCTTGTATTATACTACAATTAGGAACAAGACCATCCTCAGATTTGGTCAACTCCTTACCTACGCTGACTTTTCCTACCATCCCGACACTAACCTGAGTACAGTTATAGTGTGTGGATTGCGGCGAATCAAGCTAAATTTATTTAAATAGACAGGCCCAAATTGAGGAGAGAAGGCGTAACCAAATTGACTAAATATTTACTGATCGGTTCGACAAAAGCTTACAGCGGCAAGTCCGCGATCGCCCTGGGGATGGCCCTCGCACTCCGGGAACAAGGAATGGCAGTCGCCTACGGCAAACCGCTGGGAACCTGTTTCAGCTCGGAGGGAGCTGGAGTGGCGGAGGAAGATGTGCGGTTCGCGGTAGAGACGCTGAAACTCTCAGAAAGTCAGATGCCGTCAACACTGCTGTATTTGGACGAAGAGACGGTTCACAAGCGTTTGCGCCAAGAAGACAAGACAGATTACCGCCAGTCTCTGGCGCAATATTTGCAAAATCCCAACGGAGATTTGGTGCTGTTGGAGGGCCCTGCTAATTTGGAGGAAGGCAGTCTGTTTGACTTGTCTTTGTCTCAAATCGCTGATGCCGTTGATGCCTCTGTGCTGCTGGTAGTGCGCCCGATCGATCTTTATATAGACGATTTGCTCTCAGCGAAGCGGCGCTTGGGCTCGCGCTTGCTAGGCGTCGTGCTCAACGACGTTCCCTCCGACAAACTTGAATCTGTAACCGCGACTGTGCGCCCTTTTCTGGAAGCTAGCGGTATTCCAGTTTTGGGAATGCTGCCGAGAAGCGCTTTGCTGCGAAGTGTCAGCGTCAAAGAATTAGTCCACCAATTGAAGGCTGATGTCCTCTGCCGTCGAGACCGTTTGGATTTGATGGTGGAAACATTGACAATTGGTGCGATGAATGTTAGCTCTGCTATGAAGTATTTCCGCAAAGCCAGAAATATGGCGGTAGTCACCGGGGGCGATCGCACGGACATTCAGCTCGCGGCTCTGGAAAGCTCGACTCAGTGCTTAATTCTCACAGGCCACTTGCCTCCTTCTCCTTTGGTAATCGGCAGAGCAGAAGAAATGGAAATTCCAGTTTTATCTGTTGATTTGGATACCTTAACCACGGTGGAAATTATCGACAGCACCTTTGGCAATGTCCGCCTGCACGAACGCATCAAGGTGGAATGCGTTAGTCAGCTAATGGCAGAACACTTTGACCTTAAGGCCATGATGGGATCATTGGGTTTGGGCGATCGAGTTCATTAACAAGGCCACCGGGGCCCAAGGTATTCGGCCGCCGTTCGTCAGCCAACAACATATTCGGCAGAGGCAAGAAGGCAGAGAGGATTTTTGGTTGAAAAAATAAAAACTCAAAATTCTTAAATTCTCAATTTTTATCAGAAAATTGGGTTAAAAACCCCGTCCTTTCAGGACGGGTTGTTGCCATTGTTAAGTAAAATGACAAATCCATCTCCACAAATGAATATGGTAGAATAACCACATCAGACAAGATGTAAAAACCTACCCCCTCCCGGTGGGAAAGTCTACGCCCAAAACATTGTTGAGGAGATATGACTGCTCACTTAAGCGTGCTCTTTTGTGCAAATGTAGTCAGCCTGGGAACCCTAGCAATAGGGATATTTTGACAGAAATGTCTTAAGAATCCTCACGCCTTCAGGCCCAGGAGTGTCAATGAATCGTACCTTCTGCTCTGGCTGCCGAATGCTTTTAGAGATTCTGCCTTCTGGGTTCCTCAAATCTCCCGCTCCTCTAGTCAGATACCGTAAATCAGCAATTCTTAATTTCTTTTTGGTGGCAATTGCTAGTTAGTCTGCTAGAATCCACAACGTAGTTTTATTTAATTTAATAAATTCTTTGAGTCAATCAATTGAGCTACCCAGAGTTGATGATTTTTTACAAGAACTTGCGGCGATCCAGCAAACAAGCTCCAAGCGGGTTGCTCTTTTGGGTTCTCGCCACGTTCCTATTACCCACCAGCAGCTAATTGAGATGCTGAGCTACGCCTTAGTTCTGGGAGGCAACCAGCTCATCACATCCGGGGCTACAGGCACCAATTCAGCCGCAATTCGGGGAGCAATGCGAGCAGATCCTAATCTGCTGACGGTGATTTTGCCACAAAGCATGAGCCGCCAGCCTCGGGAGTCCCGCGAGCAGCTCGAACAAGTCATACATTTGGTAGAAAATCCCAAAAATGACAGCTTGTCTCTCCCGGAAGCCAGCGCCATGTGCAATCAGGAGATTATTTCTCGCTGCCAGCAACTGATCTGTTTTGCTTTTCACGAAAGCCACACTTTGCTGAAAACTTGCCAGGATGCGGAGGAACAGCGCAAAGTTGTTACTCTGTTCTATTTTGATTGAAATGCGAGGCTGATGATGCTGTTGGGATTGCCTGTGTCGGTTATTCTGCTTGATTCTATTGCGGCGGCGGCTGCGCTGGTTTATGCACCGTTTTTGGTGGTTGCCCTCGCCCGCTTGCAGCTAGGTTACGACCAAGCAGCCCCTCGCGCTATGTTTGAGAGGTTGCCTGGTTACGCTCAGCGGGCAACTTGGGCTCACCAAAATTCGTTTGAGACGTTTATGCTGTTTTCAGCGGCGGCTTTGATGGCTTTTGTGACGGGGGTTGATTCGGAGGCGGCAGGTTGGGCGGCGATCGCTTTTCCTGTAGCCCGGTTGTTGTTTTCGGTTTTCTATATTCTGAATGTGCCTCTGGGGCGATCGCTCATGTTTGCGATTAGTTCTTCTTGCACAGTCTCTTTATTCTATTTCAGTTTGATGACTGTTAATGGCTAATTCTTATTAGTCATTAGTCATTAGTCATTAGTCATTAGTTAAACAACCTTTAATTAATGACTAATAACAAAGATTCTCAATCTCCAATTATATGATGTCCGCTCGAATTATCGCAATAAAATTGGTTCGTAGTGAGGACTTTAGTCCGCATTGAAAAAGGACTAAAGTCCTCACTACGAACCTTTATTATAATGGTAATTGACGGACATGATATTACCAATTACCAATTTACCAATTACTAATTTTATGGCTGCTAATTATTCATTTGATGTTGTCAGCGAGTTCGATCGACAAGAATTAGTTAACGCTGTTGACCAAACAGTGCGGGAAATTCAAAGCCGCTACGACTTGAAAGATACCAAAACCACCGTGGAATTGGGCGAAGAATCAATTACTGTCAATACGGACAGCGAATTTACTCTCGATGCAATTCACACCGTTTTGCAAACAAAAGCCGCCAAGCGGAATTTATCTCTGAAAATTTTTGATTACGGCAAAATTGAAGCTGCGAGCGGCAGTCGCGTCCGTCAAGAAATTAAACTTAAAAAAGGACTCACTCAGGAAATCGCCAAACAGATTACTAAATTAATCCGCGATGAGTTCAAAAAGATTCAAGGTTCGATTCAAGGCGATGCAGTGCGGGTTTCGGCAAAAGATAAAGATGATTTGCAGTTGGTAATTCAGCGCTTGAAGCAAGAAGATTATCCCGTGGCTTTGCAGTTTACCAATTACAGGTAGATTTGTGAAAGCTAGATATTGGATTCCCAGTTGTGCGATCGCATTTTTGAGTGCGATAGAACTTGCGTTGCGCTTGCTGGGATTCGGAAATCCTGCTTTGCTGCAAGCTGATGCTGAGGTTGGGTATATATTTGCACCAAATCAACTTGTATATCGTTTTGGCAATAGACTTCAGTACAATCAATTTTCTCAACGGTCTGAACAAATTGATTCAGCCAAGCCTGAAGGTACTATCAGAATTTTGATGACAGGAGACTCGGTTCTCAATGGCAATAATACCACGGATCAGGCAGAAACTATTACAGAATTGTTGGCAGCACGTTTGTTGGGCATCAAAAAGCAGGTTCAGGTGCTAAATGCTTCTGCGGGATCTTGGGGAATTGGCAATCAATTGGGATATATTCGCAAGTTTGGCACTTTTGAAAGCGATGCTGTGATTTTGCAAATTGGTACTCACGATTTGCTACAACCTTCAAGTACCAGCGCGGGGGTCAAAAATAACCCCCTGATGCCGAATCGCCAACCGTTATTGGCAATGCAAGAAGTGTTTGACAGATACGTTATGCCCCGACTTTCCAGTGTTTTTGTGCCGAATTCCCCTGTGGCGGGTGTGCCGGTGCCGGAAGCGCAACGGTTTAGGGAAAATATGCAGCGATTTGAGCAAATAGTGGCTTTGGTGCGAGAGTCGAATATTCCGTTGTTTGTGTTGTATACTTGCGATCGCTCCGATTTACTGCCGGTACCGAATCAGCCGAGGTTTAAATCCCAGTTTGTCGATCGGCTAAAAGCTTTGAAAATTCCACTCACAGACACTCACGCAGCCTGGTCAAAATTGCCTAAAACCACGGTAGAAAGTTATTTTCGGGATGGCGTACACCCCACAGCCCCAGCCTATGAATCAATCGCAGATTTATTGTTTCAGCAGTTGTGTACTGAGCAAAAATTAGCTGCTTGCTCGTTAACCAATACCAATTCTGAAAAATAGTGCTACAGCAATCCTAAATGATTCACAAAATTTGTAGGAGTAGTACCACGAAAGCCTACCCCATATCTATCGGGCGATTCTCTACGCTTGGGGTTTCCTTCAGGCGGGGCAAAAAGTTCCTACAAAAATTACACAAATGCTTTAGAATTGCCACAGTGTAAATCCTAATTAAATATCTAAACCGATGACTGTTAACTCGGGAGGATGTTCGACTACAAACTGGTAATATAACTCTTGCTTGGCTTGCGGTGGCAGAGAAATTATCCATTCCAAGAGTCCGAGTTCACCTGCTACTATCTTTGGATTAGTCTGAGTCAACCGCACTTTTATTTGCTCTTTTCGACTGACTGGAAGTTGCTCTTTTAGTGTCAACTTAGCAGGCAATTGCTGCAAGTTGCTCAAAATTAACCGATAGGCGTAAGTCGTGCGCCGCTGATTGCCGATCAGTTTTTTATCGACTTGTCTTTCCACTAATTCCCGCTCTATTTTTAAGCTTTCATCTATTCCTAGATTAAGCTTAAATTCTTCACCTGGGGAAACATTTTCTAGCTGCACATTACCGACGAAAGTATTGTCGCGAAAAATATTTGCTTTACCGGGCAGTAGAGTTGCACCTGTCGTAGGATTGGTGACAATTGCTTGCAAATAAGCGAAACTGACTAAATGCGGAATGGCGATGTATTCAGGTTTAGAGGGATAATTGTCGCTGAAAATAGTGACTTTGTGGGGCGTGCCGTCGCTGGGAATATTGGTATTTCCTCCTACTTGAAATGAGACGGTGCTACCTTCTTTAGATACTCTTGCTGTGGCAGTTTGAGCTGCTATGGGTTCGGGTGCGCTGCCACCAACGGCCATCATTGCTAATTGCACCTCGTCTTCCATCAGAGATTCGGCATAGTCATACTCTCCTGAGGTTTCTGGTTCCGCACTTCGTTGCATCCGTGCTCTGATCGAGCTTTGCTTTTGAAGAGATTGTGGGTGAACAATATCGATAAACCAGGGTTGGAGTTTTGGTGGCAAAGTTCCCATTCCGGGTTTAGCTGTGGATAAAGTCAGTGCTACTCCTGTCCAATCTTCGCCTGTGTTTTGATTGACTTCGGCTAGGTAATTGAGATTGATTTGGTTGTTGGTAGTATTGACTCGCAAGTCGTACAGGGGAGTCCAACGGGCTCGCGTTACTACATAGGAAACTTCTAGTTCAAAATTGCCGCTGCCGCTGGGTTCGATCGCCACAATGATGTTAAAACTTTGCTGGGAATAGGGAGTTTGTACTTGGCGCAACTGCTGGCGCAAAGCTTCTATTTGCTTGTCTAAGTCTCGCTGCTGTCTTTCGTGTTGGGCGATCGCACTTATGTACTTTTTATAATTACTGCCTAAAAAATTGAGCAATTCGCCGGCTTCATTCAAACCGATCTGCTGCTTGGAAATGCTGCTAGCAAAGGAACCGACGCTTTTTTCGCTCAAATTTTCCACAAAGTTGAGTTGAATTTTTCGGGAGGCGATTTGGTCTTTTATGGCGCGTTTTTGGGTTTCTAACTCTTGGATTTGTGCGGTTAATTCGGCGATGCGATCGCCCGTAGGTTCGCTGTGAAACACGGTTTCGGTGTGCACTCCCAGCAATCGCACGGCGACTGTACCCGCACCGGTAGCCCTCACTGACTCGGTTTCGAGGGTTGTGGGGAGAGAGGCTACAGTTAATTCGCGCTCGTTTCCCGTCAAGGCTACTGTGCCGCGGCGGGTTATCAAAGCGCGATCGGTGTACACAGTAACTTCTGAAATTTGCGATTCTACTATTTTGATATTATCGCGATCGAGCAAATTTGAATCAGTCATTGCTACTAATGCCTTTACGAAACTCTTTTAATGGTTCCAATGGCGGCGCCAACAAAATGTAGCGCTTCCATAAAGATAAGTCTAACTCAGGCAGCAATTCGCTGCTAGCAATTCCCTCATCAGTAGAAACGCCCCAATAAATAGAAATATGTAACGAAAAGTAAACTTAACTAAAACCCTTTTCCGTTCTCCCTTCGGCCATCTGCCTTGTTTCCACGATAAATTTTCCTGCCTGTTTACCTACTTATTATCAACTGTTACCTCATCCAAATTCGCTAATTTTATTCATGAGTCCCGAAGATCGTGGGCTAAGCGATCGTCGGCCTTTTGTTCCTCTGTAAATAAGGAAAGCGATTGCTCAATAGTTTCACCCAACGCCATCATCTTTTATTCTACTTCTTTGGTTTCTACTCAACTCAATTCTGCAACTACGGAGTTGACAAAACCTTTTCCGAGCCGATGCAATATCGTCCGGAGTACGAATTTTTCATTTAATAATACTGTTGCCATTTGGACAGATTCCAAATATAATTTTTACAAAAGCTATAAAAAATGCTGCTTAAAGTTTTCTGAATTATACCTCTTGCAAAAATACCTATCGATTACCATAGTAAAAAAGGTTCGTAGTGAGGACTTTAGTCCTTCTTTTGTCAAGGACTAAAGTCCTCACTACGAACCCGATCGAAGGACTTTTGCAAAAGGTCTATTATACCAATAGCAGTCCCGCTATATTTTTGGTAAGAACCAGATTAATGTGAGAGCCTCGCTTTCTTGCTCTACAAACCTTACTTTGGCTTCTCTACAAAAGTTAAAATAGAATTTTCTTTCGCTCTGTTTATTGGCATTGGTTCGCGATTCAGACGAATCTCAATAAGAGTAGTTGTAAAAGGACAGAAAAATTTAACTTCTGACTTCAGAAGATGATCTAATTTCAATTCTGCATCCCATCTTCCATCTGACTGTTGTGGCTCGCCCTCTAGAGTAATTTTTCCACTTCCACAACCGTAATACGCCACAAGGCTAGTTCCAGATGAAACAATCAACTTCATACATAATTCAGAAAGGCTTTCCGGCTTCAGTTTACTTAAATTGACATGAAAACATCGCAAACTTTTGTCCTTAGTGTAGGTATGAACATCTAAATATGACTTGTCATCTAACCAAAATTGTTTGCCGTATTTATCCTTCATCAAAAACTGAACATTCCAATCTGTAACTGGATCGAGACGCTCATCTACAACACGAATAATAAACTGTTGCCATTCTTCCCATTGCTCTCCTTTTGTATTTTTCATGTTCTCCATATGAGCTTGAGCCTTAGCTGTCCAGCTACCAAAACTGTCTTTATCAGAAACATCTAAAGCTTCTAGAACCAACTCAATAAAATCTGGATTTTTTCTAGGATTATGCACAATTGTATTGTGATTGTGACCATCAACTAGCACCAGTGGAATATCAATCTGGTGTTCTGGATGTTCGTCGGGTTTGCCTCGTTCTTCTACAGGCTTGTCTTTATTTTGAGATGGATCTTGCGTCAAATCAAGAATTAATTTGCGGCTGTTAAGAGCGCAACCTGCCCATCTCACAGTACCATCAGATCCAGCAGTATTAGCTAATCCCCTCAATCCGTCATATCCCTGATTACCACAGAAAATAAACACATAAGGCGTCTTGTTATCTTCGCCATAGTAGGGCTCATTTTTGGGTTTATTTTGGGCAGAGCCAATTAAGTCAAGATGAGCAAGATCCCAAGTGAAACGACTACCTAATTCAAGATTATCCAAAATCAGATTTCCAGCTTCGAGAAAATCAGGCCCAAGTATTTTATGTCCGGTTATAACTGAACCCAACCAACTTCTTCCTTTATGGGCTAAAGGAGAGCCAAAAGTTGCTGGTGCTAATCCAATTAAGTGTTTGAGGCGACTGCGACGATTGACATTAGCAGCATAGGCGTAAGTAGTTAACCAAGCGCGAATAACCAGCATTCCAGTTGAATGAACAATGGCATCAAATTCATCATCTTCAATATAGGAGCGAAGCACTCGGTCAAATGCTTCAGCAATATCTTTGATGGTTATCTCATTAGTAAGAGATTTATAGCTAGCTGTATGGAGGACTATAATCTCTCTGTTTTTGTAGTGAGCTTCAAGAATTTTTCCCCACTCACTAAAAGCCGTTGAATTAGCTGAGTAACCATGTATGAGAACTATGGGGCGCGGCATAACTTAAGTCCTTAATTTGAATGTAGTTTCGACGATTATATATTAGGAGGTGAGCAACTAAGCCTTTTGGGTTAATTGTTTAATCATTCATTGTCTGTTGTACTTTTTTACAAGTTACTATTAAGATATTTCCTCAATCTATTTTTGATTTTTTCCATAAAGAAGCTTTTTTTTGATTGATGTACCAAATAAACAAAGCCTGAATATCTCAATCCCTTTGTTTCCAAGCATCTACAACTGTTGTAGCGATCGCACCGAGCATCGCCCAGTCGCATTTTCGAGTGACACTCATTTGAGTGACACTCATTTGAGTGACACTCCTAAAATTTCAGTGCTGCAAACGGGATTCTGTGAGTTGAGAGTGAGAAATGCGATCGCCTTTGTTGCAAGTAATACCATTTTTATAAAATTGTGCAACACCCTTCTACCCCCCCTAGCCCCCCCTTGTAAAGGGGGGGGACAAGAATACTGTTATTTCGTTTAAAACTGGTATAAATGGCTGGTACTACGGTTTTATCATTGTGGTGCGACTTCTCCCGGAGGGCTGGAGCTCACTTTTAAAGAGGGCGAATCGCGATCGGATATTAGTGATAATCTCATATTGACTGAGGTCGTGCGAATCATGGGGAGCATCTCTGTTTTGCAAGAAGCATTTTTTATCTTCCGTACTGCCCCCCCTCGCGTGCTTGTACGCGCGAGTTCGCTACAGCTTGCACTGTAAATGCAAAACTGAGATGCTCCCGAACCATGACTTTCCTGTGGATTTTAAAATGCTAGCAGTAACTCAATTTTAGCTCAGCGGATCGATACCCGCCAAATCCAATATTTGCGGAATCAAATCTTCTCGTTTGACGGCCATCATGTGGACTCCTTGACACAATTGCCGCGCTAGTTTGACTTGTTCGGCTGCAATTTTTATGCCTTCCTGCAAAGGTTTTGGGGAGTTTGCCAAACGGTCGATCGTCTCTTGGGGTATGTTAACTCCCGGTACGTATTTTTTGATAAATTCAGCATTTTTAGCTGATTTAAACAAAAAGATTCCTGCTAAAATTGGTTTGTTGCAGCCGATCGCAATTTGCTGCATAAACTTATCTAAAACGTCAAAATCTGTAATTAATTGGCTCTGAAAAAACTGGGCTCCAGCTTCGACTTTTTTCTCAAATCGGCTTTGTAAACCCGACCAACTGGGGCTTTGCGGATCGACAGCGGCACCGACAAATAAATCGGTAACTCCGTCTGTTAAAGCTTTGTCATTCCAGTCTTGGCCGCCGTTCATTTTTTGAATGACTTGCAGCAGCCGCACTGATTCTAAGTCGAATACACTTTTGGCTTTGGGATGGTCGCCGGCTTTGACTGGATCGCCGGTGAGTGCCAAGATATTATGGATGCCTAAGGCGTGGGCTCCCATGAGATCGGCTTGCAGGCCTATTTGATTGCGATCGCGACAAGCAACTTGACAAATCGGCTCAATTCCCCGCTGCAATAGAATTGCGGAAACTGCTAGGGGACACATTCGCAGCACTGCGCGGCTTCCGTCTGTGATGTTAATGGCGTGCACTCTGTTTTTGAGAAGTTCAGCCATTGCGATCGTATGAGTCATGTCGCCACCTTTTGGCGGCGCAACTTCGGCGGTAATTATGAATTCTCCGGGAGTTGTACAGGCTGTGCGAAAACGGTTCATAGTTAGTTGACAGTTGACAGTTGACAGTTGACAGTTGACAGTTGTTATGTGTTATGTGTTATTTGTTATTTGTTATTTTTGAATATTCCCAATAACCAATAACCAATAACTAATAACTACTGACTAATTAGGTAGAGAATAACCAAAAGCAGTTTTAACCTTATTCAAGGTTTGGTTGGCAATAATTTCTGCTTGTTCTCTTCCTTGACGGAGTACAGATTCTAAATATCCCGGTTCGTCCATTATTTCTTTGTATTTATCCTGAATCGGTTTGAGCGCATTAATTGTCGTCTCTGTCAACAATGGTTTGAAATCTCCCCAACCCATATTTTCACATTCGGCTGCTACTTCTTCCTTCGATTTGCCGGAAAGCAGGAGATAAAGTGTTAGCAAATTTCTCGCTTCGGGGCGATCGGGGTCGTCGAAAGTTAAGCCCCGCACCGCATCAGTTTTGCAGCGCTTGATTTTTTTGCTAATTGTATCTGGCGAATCCAACAAATTAATTCTACTTTGTTCGGAAGGGTCGGATTTAGACATTTTACGCGTGCCATCTGTCAAACTCATCACCCTCGCGCCGTCAGTCCGAATCAACGGTTCGGGCAGTTTCAAAACTGGTTTTTCAGGCGTGCCGAATTGGTGGTTTAATCTGTTTACCAAATCGCGAGTGAGTTCCAAATGCTGTTTTTGGTCTTCTCCTACAGGCACTTTGTCGGCATCGTAAAGCAAGATATCTGCTGCCATCAATACGGGATAATTTAGCAAACCTGCGTTGACATTTTCGCCTTGTTTAACTGCTTTTTCTTTAAATTGAATCATATCTTCGAGCCAGTTAATCGGCGTAATGCAGTTAAGCAGCCATGCTAGTTCTGTGTGGGCCGAGACGTGGGATTGGACGAAAATAGTAGAATATTCTAAATCGATGCCGCAAGCTAAATAGAGGGCGGCGATGGTGTAGGTGTCGGATGCTAGGGTAGCGGGATTGTGCGGTGCGGTAATGGCGTGTAAATCGACTACGCAAAAGTAATTTTCGTACTGGCTTTGACCTTCTACCCAGTTGCGAATGGCACCGAGATAGTTACCGAGGTGAAGGTTGCCTGTTGGCTGAACTCCTGAAAGTACGCGCTGTTTGACCATGAGGAAAGAATAGAATTGAAGTCACATTCTCTATATTGACACGTTATTTGGATCTCAGATACTTTTTGTTGAAATTCACTCGGCGGTTGAAACCGCGTCTACAAAAACAAAGAAATTCACTCGGCGGTTGAAACCGCGTCTACAAAAACAAAGTCCGCCTTCGCGGACTGAAGAATTAACAGGGTATTTAAGGTGGATTATTTTTAGAAATCTGCTTAAATCTCCGTCTTGAAAATGTTTCTGTCTACTGTCAATTGTTTTTGGGTTTGGTGCGCCACCAAGTGATGCCGGCTGCGAAAAGGGCGATCGCGCAACTCAACAAAAACGAGAATGCAAAGGGATGCAACTGCATTAACACTGGGATTTGATGGTTTTTGACTGTCTCGAAGAGTTTGTCTGTGCCGCTTGATGCTGCGATGCCTCCGGCTGCTAAACCGACTCCGATCGCCTGTACTGTGCTCTCTAGGCGATCGTCCCGATATTTCTCTTTGTCCTCGCTCTTGCGGAGTTCGATTTGGTTGGTGCGATCGCATCTGGCTTGTTCTATTTCTACTATGCCGCGTATTGAGGCGATCGCCTGCTCGATTAAGTTTGTTCCGTGGCGGAAATATCCTAAGTCGCCTGCTATTTGCGATCGCATATAACGAGCATTTTTTCTACTGAAGTGATTTAATATAGATAGTTCTTCCTTATCGGTTTCTAGTATATCACGAATTGTTTGTAAAATGTCAATGTAATTGTTAAGATTTAGGACGATTGTATTGTCATAATCTTCGAGTTTCCGCAGTAGGCGAGTATAGGTTACGGCCTTGCTGAAGAGTTGCTTTAGCTGTTCCTGAAATTCCTGCAATTGGGCGGCAGTTAAGACGGTTCCTCTGGAAAATTGAGCCTGCAATATCTCCATATTTTTCTCGATGATGCGGTATTCGCGATCGAGTTCGTGGTAAATCAGGCGGCTGTCTTGAAAAGCTTTGATGACTTTGTGGCGGTGAAATAGTAGGTTGAGTATTTCTTGCTGGCAAGTGCTAAAATCTTCGTCGGTTTGTTCGTCGGAAAGCAGCCAGACAAGCAGGTGGCGGTAATTGGCGGTATCGCTAATTGCACCGTATTCAAAAATCGGACTACCGAACAGTTTACTCGATCGATAAAATACAGGTGGCGAGTCGCCTTGGAATAAAGCATTGCGACATTTATCGGCGAGGGGTTTGAGGGAATCTAAGTTATCGGGCGAGTTTTTGGGAAGCCACGCGGTAATTAGGAGAGTTTGACCTAAAAAGTTATCATCGCCGTTGATGAGTAAGACTTGATTTGGGTTGAATTGCTGGATCAAATCGACATCTAAATTATCAGCAGTGCCGTCTTCTGGGCAACCTATATTTAAGCATAAAGCATAGCTGTCTTGAATTTGTAGCGGTTGGGCAAAACCTTCTATGGGTGGATTGCTGTTGAATTCTAGTAAGACATTTGGTAACAAATCCTCGCGGTAGCTGGGAGAATTTTGCGGGAAAACTAGATCGGGTGTCACCATTTCGTCGGTGAAGTTAGCGAGGATTTTGTCGCAGTGTTTCCACAGAGGATTATTGCTGCCCTTACTGTCATTTTGCAGTTGGAAAGCGTATAAATAGACATTGGGGGCAGAAATTTTGTCACTCATGTTATTGGGGCGGTGGCTAGGAATTGGGGCGGGGTTTTCTGAGGTTTTCGGGTAACTCTGGATAGCGGTTTGATAGTTTTGGTTCTTGTCCTTCTTTTTTGGTGGCTTCTGGTTTTAGTTTTCTCTCGAATTTATTGATTTCATCTGTTATTTTAGGATAGTTTGCACACCAATCGCCAATGGCATCAGCTACTTCATTGTTCGATTTATCAGCCATCTGGGATATGGTATTGCTGAGATTTACTAAATCGTCAACCGCCCCCGCTTGTTCAAAGACTTCGGGTTTGGTTTCAAAGACTGCTAGGAAACCAGAAATAAATTGTTCATCTGTCATTGCTAATTCCTCCGTTGATTATATTGTAGGGGCGGGTTCACCGAGAT
>NZ_JAHREU010000020.1:19460-70911 GCF_020883145.1 Microcoleus sp. CAWBG27 | reverse complement strand
TTACGAATCAAAACCAACCAACTAATAAACCCGCCCCCACCCACGATACCGGGGCGGGTTTTTGGGATTTACGGTGTGGTTTCACAGACAGTAGCGAACCCGCCCCTACAGCAATTATATCTATTTTATACAAGATCAAATTCCCAATTTCAACAAATTTGTAGGGGCGGGTTCACCGAGATTTACGAATCAAAACCAACCAACTAATAAACCCGCCCCCACCCACGATACCGGGGCGGGTTTTTGGGATTTACGGTGTGGTTTCACAGACAGTAGCGAACCCGCCCCTACAGCAATTATATCTATTTTGTGCGACATCACATCACCAATTTCAACAATTTTGTAGGGGCGGGTTCGCCAAGATTTATGAATCAAAACCAACCAACTAATAAACCCGCCCCCACCCATGCAAAAACCCTTAAGCTTATTGTCCAACTGCACAGAAAGCCGCCCAGTATACGGGAGACTCATAAGGTTGATAATCCTGTTTGTAACCGCGACTGTATCTGTCTTGAATTTTCTGTTTATGTTCGCGACTCAGCAACTGCGACGCTTCCACCCATTCTAGCAAACCTTTGACAGTCAAACTCCGCAGCCACAACTGAGACTCCCGCAAAGCCACAGCCACAGCGGGCCGATTTTCCCCACGAAAAAGTTCGTAGAATTTGATGGTTAAAATCGCTGTAGATACATCATTCACAGCCCACAACGTGCTGAGTATACTCGTCACCCCGGCATAGAAAAAACCGCTAGTCAATCCGATATATTCATCTGTGGTATTTTTGGCATCGGTTAACCCAGTTTCGCAGGCGGAAAGGACTACTAAACTGCATTTGCTTAACTGTAAATCAAAGATTTCTGTCAGAGTCAGGCATTCTACGATGTCGTAGTTTTCGCCTCGGCGGGAACGAATATAACGCTTTTCGTCGGAGGGAACCCCAGGCTGGGCGGGCACGGGGGCACCGCCCCTACCAAGGTGGGGAGTTTCATTCTCAGACAAATCATCGTTTTGTAGGGGTAGTGCCCCCGTGCCTACCCTCCCCTCAGACAAATCATCGTTTTGTAGGGGTAGTGCCCCCGTGCCTACCCTCTTCATCAAGGATTTTGCAGGTGTTTCAGGGATTAGGGCGGGCACGGGGGCACCGCCCCTACGAAGAGGGGGAGTTTCTTCTCCTGTCTCCCCCCTTACCAAGGGGGGATTAAGGGGGGTTACTTTTGCGCCGGCTAGGATTAATGCGGATTTTTCGGGATTGAGAAAGTCGAAAAAGCCGTGACAGGAAAAGTGGGCGATATCGGCATTTTGCAAGCTGGCAATTTGTTGTTGCAATCCTGCTTTGCTGGCATTTTGCCGACTCAATATTTCGGCGGGATTGAAGGATTTGGCAATGGCTTCGACTTCGATGTCGGTGAAGTCTAAATCTTCTGTGGGGTTTTGGATGGCAAAAAATTTGCTGGGTGATGTGTCTTCGACAGTCAGATTTACCCGCTGAGATAATTGCAATAGTTGGCAACTGGGTGTGTATCTCACGCCGCCTGGGAAAAGTTCGAGAAGACATCCAGTTTCTACGGTTTTGTCGGCTTTTTGTCGGCTGCTGGTGAGGGCGTGTAGGGGGAATAGGTGCAGGTATCGGAAGGGAACTAAGATTAGTTTTTGGCAGTTTTCGGGGAGGCGAGAAATTATTTCGTCGATGTGCAGAATCTGGGCTAATCTTTCCAGGCGGCTGTCTAGTTGGTTTTTCCAGTTGTCGTATTTTTCCTCGTCTTTGATGTCGTCGAGATATTCCTGTTGTAACTCTTGTAATGCTTGCAAGTCTTGAGAGGAAGATTGCCAGATATCCGGTTGAGGAGAGTCGCGGGTGACAATGAAAACTTTAAAGCCGTTGTCGGTAATGTACCATTCTAAAATTGCTTCGTTTTCAGCTAACAGGCTGCGAATTTCTGCAAAACTAATCCGCTGTACTTGGCTGGGGAGGCTGCGGGCTTTGTGAAACAATTCTACTAGGTTTCTGGTTTTGCTACGTTCGACGTATTCTAGGGCGGCAGTGGAGTTTTCCATTTGTAGGCAAACTTCTACCATTGACTGATAAAGTTTATTCCATTCTTCAGCTAATTTCTGTCTGTCTGCTTCGCCGCCGATAATGATTTCACTCCGCATTAATTCGACTGTCTCGATGGCAGAGTTAAAGGTATTGTAAGCTTCTGGGAGTTGGGAATTATTCTGGTAGGTAAATCCGAGATTATATAAGGTTCCAGCATGATCTATAGGAAATGCGTCGCGGGTGCGAATTTTTAAAGCTGCTTCAAAAGCTGCGATCGCCAATTCCAGATTCTCGGCTTTTTCCCCTCTGATTCTGTAGAGGTACGCCATCCCCAAATTATTTTGACTCCTTGCCCATTCAAAGGGAAATGCGTCGGGGGTGTAAACTTCCAAGGATGCCTCAAAAGCTGCGATCGCCAATTCCAGATTCTCGGCTTTTTCCCCTCTGATTCTGTATAAGTACGCATTCGCCAAATTATTTTGACACGTTGCCCATTCAAAGGGAAATGCGTCGCGGGTGTAAACTTCTAAGGATGTCTCACAAGCTGCGATCGCCAATTCCAGATTCTCGGCTTTTTTCCCTCTGATTCTGTAGTGGTAGGCAGTCGCCAAATTATTTTGACTCCTTGCCCAGTCTTCGGGAAATGCGTCGCGGGTGTAAACTTCCAAGGATGCCTCAAAAGCTGCGATCGCCAATTCCAGATTCTCGGCTTTTTCCCCTCTGATTCTGTAGAGGTACGCCATCCCCAAATTATTTTGACTCCTTGCCCAGTCTTCGGGAAATGCGTCGCGGGTGTAAACTTCCAAGGATGCCTCACAAGCTGCGATCGTCAATTCCAGATTCTCGGCTTTTTCCCCTCTGATTCTGTTTTGGTACGCACTCGCCAGACTGTTTTGAAACCTAGCCCATTTTTCTGGATACGTTTCGCGGGTGACAACAGTTAATCCTATCTCCAGACAAGCAATAGCCACCTCTAAATTACTTGCCCGACTACCTTGCCGAAGATTTTTAAAACTAATATTCAAACCGTATAAAATATTAGCACAATTATATGCTTCTTCTGCATCCAAGGTTGGCAGAGTTTCAGTTGCCCACTCTCGCAAAAACTGGGCAAAACCATCATCTATTAATTCTAGGTTAGCTTGCAGAATCTCGATTTCTTCCTCGCTGGGACAGGTGAGGAGAGAATAAATCAGATTTTGATAGGCTTGGCGACGTACTTCGTTCATTGCTTACAACCCATGTTTTTAGAATTTTACATTCTTTGTCGGGGAAAAACAAGGGGGGAACCCGACTTGCTGAATCGTCTGGAGTCGTTGGAGTGTGCGTCATACCTCAATACGGTTTACTTAAGACTATTTATGCCCCGGAGATCCCCCTAAATCCCCCTTAAGAAGGGGGACTTTAAGAGCTTTCTTATCCCCCCCTTATTAAGGGGGGTTAGGGGGGATCTGTCTTAACTTAACCGTATTGCGTCATAAGCTGCTACGCAACTATGTCGTATAATATAGAAACAAGATAAGTAAGCGATCGCAATAATGAATCTATTCGGAATGGGCCCGGTCTCATTCAAACAAATCTCGATGATTTGCGATGGGGCAAAAAACAAGAGGAAACTAAAATGATTTCACAAACTTTAGTAGAAATTGAACGTTCTATTAGTTCCCTATCGATAGAAGAACAACTTTGGCTGCTGGAACGTATCGCTTGCCGAGTGCGGGAGAAAACTTACATAGCTAATAAACTCGCTAATGCTAAATACCTGGAAGCAGAGATAGCAGAGATGGCCAACGATCCAGATATTCAAGTTGAGATTGCTGCGATCAATCAAGAGTTTATTGTGGCAGAAATGGATGGTTTAGAAGCACTATAAGCATTCAGCGAGGGAAAATTTATTTTGTCAATCTTAACCCAGTTCATGGAAGAGAACAAGCTGGAATGCGACCTGTTTTGGTGCTTTCCATTGATACTATCTTACTTATACAATTTTTTTAAAATCGTCCAACACTCTTCGACCCCCCCTAGCCCCCCCTTGCAAAGGGGGGGGACAAGAATACTGTTGCATTCTTTTTTTAAATTGGTATTATTTAAGGTGGCGGTAGAAGACCAATTAGATTTTGAGGAGTAAGTTTAATTGAGCGGGTGTCAGATTAAAATTCCCTCTCTACGGATATTTCTGAGTAAAGGGCCTTGATAATTAGTAAACCGTTCCTCATTCATAAAGTTGCAGCTAATTACTACGTCATTGTGGAGAGACAAGTCTGCTACAATTGGAATAGTTCGATCGATTTCTTCACCGACTTGGACTTGTCCTTTGAGAACCACCAAAACATCAATATCTGAGTCGGGTTCTGCATCGCCCCGCGCTTGGGAACCGTAGAGTACCATTTGGGTAAGCCGATCGCCATACAGGAGCTCGAAGTGCGATCGCAATTCAGCTAAGATGGTCTTGAGTTTATCGTTGATTTTCATATTGGCGATCGATGTTATTTATTTACTATAGATATAATTACACTCGGCGGTTTAAATCGCACACTCTTCAACCCGCGAAGGCGGGTTTAGTTTGTGTAGACGCGGTTTAAACCGCCGTCTCAAAATAACAACTGACTGATTACCAATCTGTCAGCAACCTTGCTTTCCGCAACACAAATGTCAAGACGGTTTCTTCCCCGGTAATAATATCGGCTCTGCCCTCCATTCCCGCTTGAATTGAATACTGGCGGGGGACATTTGCCTCGGACTTTCCTGAGAATTGACGGCTGCCGGATTCGAGTTTTGTTAAATAGGTTTGTTGGGGCTTAATTGAAACTTCGTAATACGATCCACCTAAATTATTAGCGGGATTTTGAGGCGCGATCGCATCTGGGGCGATCGCACTTACTGTTCCTTTTAGTGTCCCGTAATCTGGGAAGGGTAACGCGGAAATCCTCATCTGCACGGGTTGGCCGATTTGGATGCGGGCGATGTCTTGGGATGTCACTTTGGCTTTGACTACCAGGGGTACGTCGCTGGGGACGATTTGGGCGATCGCACTTCCGGCTTGTACGGTTTGACCGGTACTTTGTACTTCCAATCTGAGAACTGTACCATCAGCCGGCGCGCGGATCACGCTATTTTCGAGTTGTGACTGAATTTGATTGAGCTCTTTTTTAGCTTGAATTAATTGTTGTTGAATGGACGATCGCTTGACGAGCAAAACCCGCCGACTTCTGCCCAGCCTCTCGGCGACATCTGGCTGCGATGTGGCGATTTTGACAAGAGCGGACTCGACTACTTCTTGGGCGGCGGAATTTTGATTTTGGATGGTTTGAAATTGGCCGCTGGCTAAAATTTGATTTTCCAAGTCCCGCAGTTGCTGGTTGATTTGCTGTGCTGCTGTTTGAGACTGATTGACTGTGTCTTGGAACTGCTTTTTTTGACTTCCCAAACGCGAAGCGTTGACAACTGCGATCGCATCTCCGGCTTTTACTGTCTGATTTTCGCTGACTGCAATGCTTTCGATGGTTCCTTCGGTTGCTGCTTGCACGACGCGCACTTCTCCGGCTGGACGGACGATCGCGTCTGCTTTGACTGTAGCACTGTATTTGGTGACGCTCGCAAGGGCGATCGCCCCGCCAAAGGTTGCCACCATCAAAATTCCCCCCAAAGTCGTCCAGCGGCTGACAGGGGGCAAAAACTCGTCGTTATCAAAGGTTTCTGCGGGCATGGGTTCGGTAGTGCGAGGCATGGCGGCTATGGGGGGTGAGAGGAATCGTTGTGAATTTTGAGTTTTTAGTTGGGCCCAGGAGGAGGCTTTTGAGTTTTCATGCCAGTTCAAATAAAGAATGCAACTCTAAGCCAAATCCAAACCCTGATTAAATCAGTCATTTTCTAACTTCAAATCTCAAATCTCAAATGGTATGACTTGGAACAGAGAGAGCGATCGCCTATTTCTTTGGTCACATTTATTTTTTAGCTTTCCGGACACCAAGCATAAGTTTAGAAGTCTAAATCAAAATTCACAGGGTTAAGGTCAAAATCCGCACAGCTTTGCCTTCGCCACCCGGAAATTTCCCCAAATATCAAGAATGGTGTACCCAGCGGGCAACTGCCATGAAAATATAGCGTTTCAGCAAGGATTCTTGGTGCTGTTACCCGGTTTTTCTGGGATGTGTACGTAAGTAACTATATATGTCTTAATAGGAGTTCCTTATGCCGGACAATCAACAAAATTCACTGTTTACCGAATTAACCGATCGAGAATCTGGGACTGTCAGCGGTGGCAGCAGTACCAGCGGTTTCAGCAGTACTAACAGTAACAGCGATACCAAGAACAGCACCAGTAATGGCGTCAATACCCTGTTTTTCGTGCCACAGCCGAGCCAGCTTTTCCTGTACGATCCGATTCGCAATCGCCCTTACAAAACTCTTGTGGTCTAGATAGCTGAGTAAAGTAGTGCGATCGGATAAATCTTAAAATTTTCTCAGTAATATTCCGGGCGATCGCCGAGGCATGGAGAAGTATTAGTTAGTAATTACACGAGGCTATCGAAATTATATAAAGTTTCTAGTTTTCGTTCAATATCATCAACTTAAATGGAGTCCAATTCATCATGCAAGAAACAAAGGAAAACTCATTGTTTGCTGAACTCACCCCTGAAGAATCAGCTAGCGTCAACGGTGGTCACTACTATTCCGAACGCTATTATGGCCGCGGCAACTGTGGCAGCCGGCGCCGTTGGGTCGTGTACCGCCGCAATTGCGACGGTTCCTTCAGAAGAGTAGTTCGCTACGGCTACTGGTAAAGTTTAGTGCCGTGAATGCCGCGATCGCGCTTATTACAAAACCTCAATAGTCTAGATAGGTGAGTCAGGTAGTGCGATCGGGTGAATTTTCAAAACTTCTCAGTGGTATTCCTGACTTTGCACAGGTATTGAGAAGTATTAGTCAGTAATTACCAGAAAGAATTGGTTGAAAGCCGGAACCTGCTCGGGAGAAATTAAAATCCGACTATTCATTACTCCAATCCTCTTCCTCCTAGGTAGAAGTCGTTCTCAAACTGTCAACTGTCAACTGTCAACTGTCAACTGTTGAAACGAGGCTATCGAAATTATATAAAGTTTCTAGTTTTCGTTCAATATCATCAACTTAAATGGAGTCAAATTATCATGCAAGAAACAAAGGAAAATTCATTGTTTGCTGAACTCTCCCCTGAAGAATCAGCTAGCGTCAACGGTGGTCACTACTCTTATTCCGAGCGCTATTATGGCGAGCGCCGCAACTGTGGCAGCCGGCGCCGTTGGGTCGTGTACCGCCGCAATTGCGACGGTTCCTTCAGAAGAGTAGTTCGCTACGGCTACTGGTAAAGTTTAGTGCCGTGAATGCCGCGATCGCGCTTATTACAAAACCCTAATAGTCCAATACGGTTCACTTAAGACAGATCCCCCCTAACCCCCCTTACAAAAGGGGGGGACAAGAATACTCTCAAAGTCCCCCTTCTTAAGGGGGATTTAGGGGGATCTCCGGCGAATAAATAGTGTCAAGTGAACCGTATTGCCTAATAGTCTAGATAGGTGAGTTAGGTAGTGCGATCGGGTGAATTTGCAAAACTTCTCAGTGGTATTCCGGATGAGCGCACAGGCATTGAGAAGTATTAGTCAGTAATTACACGAGGCTATCGAAATTAGATAAAATTTCTAGTTTTCGTTCAATCTCATCAACTTAAATGGAGTCAAATCATCATGCTAGAAACACAGGAAAACTCATTGTTTACTGAACTCACCTCTGAAGAATCAGCTAGCGTCAACGGTGGTCACTACTATCGCGATAGCTATTATGGCGACAACTGTGGCCGCCGGCGCCGTTGGGTCGTGTACCGCCGCAATTGCGACGGTTCCTTCAGAAGAGTCGTTCGCTACGGCTACTGGTAAAGTTTAGTGCTGTCAATTCAGCTCTATAACTGTGGAATCGAGAAAGCACCCATAACTTTATGGGTGCTTTTTGCTGATTGGGTAGTTGGTGATGAGTAATCTTCTTTATGCTCTACCATTATTCATTTTGCAAAATGTTAAAGAACATCCCTTTGATCGGCAAAATGCCATTATTCGGACAAGTTAACAGGTTTAAAAAATATCAGGTTGTACTCCAGCAGAGCGAAGAAGACTGCGGGGCAGCTTGTTTGGCATCCATCGCCAAATTTTACGGACAGAATTTTCCCATTAGCCGTTTGCGAGAATCTGCGGGTACAGGCCAAAAGGGGACGACTCTGCTGGGCTTGAAACAAGGCGCTGAGGCGGTGGGCTTTAATGCTCGATCCGTGCGAGCAGCGGCTGCTATTTTAGACAAAATTGACGAAGCACCTTTACCGGCTATTATTCACTGGAGCGGCTACCACTGGGTTGTTTTGTACGGAAAGCAGGGCGACAAATATGCGATCGGCGATCCGGCTGTCGGTATGCGCTATATTTCCAAAGAAGAATTAGCAGCAGGTTGGACAGATTGGCTGTGCTTGCTAGTAGACCCAGATCCCGATCGATTTTTTGCCCAAGCAGACGGTCAAGTGCCCGCCAATTCCTTACAAAAATGGATGCGTCGGGTTTGGATTTACCGCCAGCTTTTAATTGAAGCACTGTTGCTGAATGTGGTGTTGGGTTTGCTGTCGATTGCTTCGCCTTTTCTAGTGCAACTGCTCACCGACGACATTCTGGTGCGGGGCGACACGCAACTTTTGGCAAGTGTGGCGATCGCAGTTATAGTTATGAACTTATTTAGTAGCAGTTTAGGATTGGTACAGTCGAACTTGATTGCTCAATTTTCCCAGCGTTTAGAGTTGGGATTGGTCATGGAATTCGGGCGTAAATTCCTGCGATTGCCTTTAAGCTTTTACGAAACCAGACGCAGCGGCGAAATCGTCAGTAGATTACAAGATATCCAAGAAATCAATAAATTAGTTTCTCAATTTGCGATCAGCTTGCCCAGTCAATTTTTTATAGCCGTAGTTTCTTTTGTTGTCATGTTGTTTTACAGCAAGGAACTGACACTGGCTGCTACAGTCATCGCCTTGTTCATGACTGCATCTACAATAGTTTTCCTGCCCGTATTGCAGCAAAAAACGCGGAATTTATTTGTACTGGAAGCAGAAACTCAAGGTGTTTTAGTAGAAACCTTTAAAGGCGCGCTGACCGTGAAAACGACTAGCAGCGCCCAGCAACTTTGGGAAGAATTTCAAAGTCGCTTCGGCCGCTTAGCGAGTCTTACTTTTCGCACTACACAAATTGGCATTCTCAACAATATTTTTTCTGGCTTTGTTGCTTCAGCGGGCAGCATTACCCTGCTGTGGTTGGGCAGCAGTTTGGTGATTGACAAAGCATTGAGTATCGGTCAGTTGCTCGCATTTATTAGCATGAATCAAAACGTTACTACTTGGGTAACTTCCTTGGTTGAATGTACTGATGAAATGGCTCGCGTGCAGACAGCAACTCAACGGCTTTCGGAAGTCATAGACGCCGAACCAGAAAGTAAAAGCGATATTAATAAACCTGCGGTAACGCTTCAAGACCGCGATGAAATTGTTTGCAAAAATGTGAATTTTCACTACCCAGGCAGACTTGACTTGTTAGAAAATTTTTCTGTGACGTTTCCTGGCGGTCACGCAATTGCTTTAATCGGTTATTCTGGTTGTGGAAAAAGTACCCTAGCTAAGGTAATTGCTGGTCTGTATCCGCTCCAATCTGGTAATGTGAGAATTGGCGGTTACAATTTACAGGATTTGTCTCTCGATTGTCTCAGACAGCAAGTGGTTCTTGTTCCCCAAGAAGCTCATTTCTGGAGCCGTTC
This sequence comes from Microcoleus sp. CAWBG27, assembly GCF_020883145.1. NCBI lineage: Bacteria > Bacillati > Cyanobacteriota > Cyanophyceae > Oscillatoriales > Microcoleaceae > Microcoleus > Microcoleus sp. CAWBG27. The sequence goes on along the minus strand of NZ_JAHREU010000020.1, from coordinate 61,057 downwards.
GATTCTCGATAATTTTCAGTTGGGGAGTCCCGATGTCACTTTTGAACAGATTGTGAAAGCTTGCAAAATTGCCGGGGCGGATGAATTTATCAGCCAATTACCGGATAAATATCAAACTGTTTTAGGGGAGTTTGGGGCAAATATTTCTGGGGGACAAAGACAGAGATTGGCGATCGCCCGTGCCATTCTCAATAACCCGCCCGTGTTGATTCTAGACGAGTCTACCGCAGGGCTAGATCCCGCCAGCGAAGCGGAAGTCTTGGAAAATTTGTTGATGTACCGGCAGGGGAAAACTACGATTTTTATCAGTCACAGGCCCCGAGTGATCGATCGCGCAGATTGGATTATTATGTTAGAGCGTGGCAGGTTAAAACTGCAAGGATCTGCTGCAAAATTGCGATCGATTCCCGGAGATCACTTAGACTTTTTGGAACCTTAAAAACTTGTAGGGTGCGTCAGCTACGATTGTCTAATCTAGAAATCGATAGACTCTAAGCTGACGCACCTTATTGCTTATACCTTTTATCAAAAATTCTCAAACAAACAATTGTTGGGCTGAGTCAAACTCAGGGTTGTTTGTCCACCCGATGTGTCAGGTGCGTCGCTACTCGAAAGTTCGATTTAATTTAAGGATTTTTATTGGCGACGCACCCTACGAATACTTAGGGCTTGCTGAATAAAACTAGAAAGCTTGCCAGATAAGGAATTTAAGCTTTTTTGGCTAAAAAAAGTGCAAGTTATAGGATTATAGAGGCTCAAAACCCTTGCACTTTCGTTATTAGTTTCTGGCGAAATTTGGGAATGCAAGCAAGAAACCTAGTATTTTTTAAGCTGTGTAGCGTCGTTTTTCCACTACGCACACTTTTTCAGCAAGCCCTACTTATTATCGAATATCCAGGAAACCCGGTTCTTTGGTTGCCAATAAAAAAAAATCAAGATTTTCACAAATTCAGAAGCTTCATTTGAATCATCTTGATTTTTTATTAGTTTTTGAAGTTGCTCTAATTCACTAATGAATGTCTTATCGTTATCGAACAATTGTTGTGCTAAAACTCTTGTGTATTCACCACTTTGCCTACAATCTTTTTGTCTCACTCCAATCTGTGTTTTTAATCCTAAAGTTTTCAGCAAACCAATAAATCGGTAAATTTCTTCTCCCCCTGATGATTTCAGCAATTCTTGGAGTTTTTCCCAATTCTGTAGCTCTTCTTGGGCGATTGTAGAGACTTCACTTTGAGATTTAACTACATCTCTGAGTACAGTCAGTAATAGTTCAGGTTCTGGTGCTTCTTCTTCTAAAATTGCTTGAATATAAGCAGCAGATTCTTCAATCTCTTTGAGGGATTCAATTAGATAATCATGGTAGCTGTGGGTTTTAGGCATCGTCTCTAGTCCTAAATTCACTGAAGTATTCTTTAGCTTTGCGAATATCTCGATCTTGGGTACTTTTATCTCCACCGCAGAGGAGCAGTATAATAGTTGAGTCTCTTTCTCCAAAATAAACTCGGTAGCCAGGGCCACAATCGATTCTTAACTCTGAAACACCCTCTCCTACTGATTTGCAGTCTCCTAAATTACCAAGAGCAACTCGCTGAAGTCTAGCTTTTATTTTAGCTTTCCCTTCGCGATCGCGCAAAGAGTTAAGCCAATCTTCAAAAGGGATTTTTCCCTCTAAGGTTTCATAGGTCTGAATTGCTCTGGGTTGGGCTTCCATACATATAGTCATGGTAACTAGGAGTTTATTGTACGATCGCCCAGGAATCTTCACAAGCTGGATATCCTTAATTGCGATCGCGATCGGGTACACCACAAGCACCCAGCCCTGTCAAGGTGTATGCTGAACCAAGCTCAAAAGCGACCTTGACACGGCTGGCAGTGTGCACCCTAATGCTTAGGAATGGCAATTTAATAACTTAAGCAATCTCGATCTTTCAATCCTTGCCTGCAAAGCTAGCGGGCGTAAAGATGCTGAAATTATTGAATTTTCATTCCTTAGTTAATGTACGCGACAAACTAGAGGAATCGCCTCTTGATTTTCCAACACCAAACCGTACTCCAAACCCTCAACCACAGCCTGACAAGAAGCATCCAAAATATTAGTAGAAACCCCCACAGTAGTCCACCGCTGCTGATGGTTGCTCGATTCCACCAACACGCGAGTTTTAGCACCAGTACCCGCACCGGAATCCAGAATTCGCACCTTGTAATCTGTCAAGTAAAAATGGGCTATCGCCGGATAAAAATTCACCAAAGCTTTCCGCAAAGCCGCATCCAAAGCCGAAACCGGGCCGTTTCCTTCCGCGCATTCCAGAATATTTGTACCGTTGACTGACAATTTCACAGTGGCTAAAGCCGTACAATCTTCGCCAACCTTATCGCAGTGAACTTGAAATCCATGAATTTCAAACCACCGCTGCCGCTTTTCCAAAGCTTCCCGCATTAACAATTCAAAAGACGCCTCAGCACCCTCAAATTGATATCCCTGACTTTCCAAATCTTTCAACTTTTCCAGAATTTGGCGGCAAGCAGGATTTTTGCGATCGAGTTCAATACCAAAAGTCTTAGCCTTCGCCAAAACATTGCTCAAACCCGATTGATCCGAAATCACAATTCGTCGGATGTTGCCAATTTTTTCCGGTTCCAAGTGTTCGTAAGTTAACGGATTTTTTGCAACCGCCGATACGTGAATTCCGCCCTTGTGAGCAAAAGCGGAAAGACCGACAAAAGGAGCGTGGTCATCGGGAGCAAGATTAACAATTTCGCTGACGGAGCGACTGACTTGAGTTAATTTCGCTAATTGCTCATCTTGAATGCAATCATAACCCAACTTGAGCTGAAAATTAGGAATCAAGGAACACAAATTAGCATTACCGCAGCGTTCGCCATAACCGTTAATAGTTCCCTGTACCATCGTCACCCCTTCCCGCACACCAGCCAGAGCATTAGCAACGGCAACTCCAGAGTCGTTGTGAGTGTGAATTCCTAACTGAATTTTAGACTTTCTCCCCTCCTTAATAAGGGGGGGTTGGGGGGGGTGAATTTCCGATTCCGAAATATCCCAAGTTTCTATTATTCCTGCCACATCACGCACAACTTGACTAACTTCGTCAGGCAAAGTACCGCCGTTAGTATCGCACAACACCAGCCATTCTGCACCAGCATTCGCCGCTGCCATTAAAGTTTTAATTGCATACTCGGGATTGTGTTTGTAGCCGTCAAACCAGTGTTCGGCATCGTAAATAACGCGCCTTCCCTGACTCCGTAAATATTCAATAGTATCTCGAATCATCGCCAGATTTTCTTCTAGCGTTGTCTTCAAACTTTCAATTACGTGCAAATCCCACGACTTGCCAAACAGCGTTACCCAGCGAGTTCCCGCCGACAAGATAGGCTGCAACATTTCATCATTAGCTGCCGTTTTTCCCGGTCGTCTGGTCGAACAAAAAGCGACTACTTCTGCTTGAATTAATGGCTGTTCTTTGAGCTGCCAAAAAAATTGTACGTCTTTAGGATTTGCTCCCGGCCAGCCACCTTCAATAAACGGAATTCCTAAACTGTCTAGCTGTCGAGCAATTCGCACTTTGTCTTCGAGAGATAAGCAGAGTCCCTCGCACTGAGCGCCGTCTCGCAGCGTGGTATCGTAGATCCAGAGCCGATTTTTCATGGGGAATTCTCAATTATCAATTGGTAATATATCACTTATCATATTAGATGAAATTATTTGAAATAAATGCGATAATATATAGGAAAATTAACATAAATGTAATCGGGGTAAATTACTGTGGTCAAGGTACAAGCGCAAGGAAAAACATTTGAGTGCGATCGCGGATCGAATCTCCGTGAAGTCTTGCTCAAAAACGGCATCGATCTCTACAACGGCAACGCCAAAGTCATCAACTGTCACGGTTTGGGGACTTGTGGCACCTGCGCCGTCACCATCGAGGGCGAAGTTTCTGACTCCGAGTGGCGCGAAAAAGCGCGGCTTTCGCTTCCTCCCCATTCTGCGGCATCAAACCGTCGTTTGTCCTGTCAGACTAAGGTTTTGGGCGATATTAAGGTGACAAAATATCAGGGTTTTTGGGGCCAAGACTCGGAGACTGTCTGGAAACCTCAAGGATAGATTTTTTGTCGGGGAAGGCTCATAGGACGATCGCCTTGCAAGATAATATGTAAGACTTGCCCAAAAATTCTCAATGTAAGGTGCACGCACCAGCTATTAGTGTCAACAAATACGTCAAATGTAGCATGAGTCTGCTGTCTGACGATTAGGCCTTCGATCCCCCCTAACCCCCCTTAATAAGGGGGGGACAAGAGCGTCTTGGGCTCCCCGCAACGATTCGGGAACAGCATCAAAGTTCCCCCTTCTTAAGGGGGAACAACAGCATCAAAGTCCCCCTTATTAAGGGGGATTTAGTAGGGTGGTTTTATTGTCAGGATAGGAAATCTCAAACTACCAAAATTATCGCTCAAAGGTCGGCTCGCGTTTGAGTCAAGGTACGTAGTTGCGCTTCAGCGCGCTCTTTATAATATTAGGAAAGAGGGCCCAAGCCCAACTACGTACCTAATTTGTCTGACGACAATAAAACCGCCCTGCTTCTTAAGGGGGATTTAGGGGGATCGGGCCGAGCGTGAGAAACGAGAGATAAAAATAATTTTAGGCGATTGTAGCATGAGTTTGCTATCTGACGATTAGGCCTTCGATCCCCCCTAACCCCCCTTAATAAGGGGGGGACAAGAGTATCAAAGTCCCCCGACTATCAGGGGGAACCTAAAACACATCGAAGTCCCCCTTCTTAAGGGGGATTTAGGGGGATCGGGCCGAGCGTGAGAAACGAGAGATAAAAAGTATTTTAGACGATTGTTGATACCAATCCATACCAGTACCTTACCCTCAAGAAAGTCCTGAGGTAAAAAAGCCAGAAAGTCCATAGAAAAGTTAATGAATTCATCTCAAGATATTCTGATTGTTGGCGGCGGAATAATCGGCCTTTCCCTAGCAGTTGAACTGAAGTTGCGAGGGGCTTCTGTCGCCGTTGTCACCGCCGATTCTAAACAACCGACGGCCCGGGCGGCAGCCGGAATGCTGGCGCCCCAAGCCGAACGAATTCCCCCGAGTCCGATGCTGGATTTGTGCCTGCAAAGTCGCGCGCTGTATGCTTCCTGGGTGGAACGGCTAGAACAGATTACGGGGTTGAAAACGGGATATTGGCGATCGGGAATTCTCGCACCTGTGTGTCAAAATGAGCCTCAACAACAGCCGTGTTTGTCAAACCTTAATTCTCAATGGCTCGACAGAGAGGCGATTCGCCAACATCAATTTGGATTGGGCGATGAAGTAATTGGCGGTTGGTGGTATCCTGACGACGCTCAAGTTGACAACCGCGCTTTATTTCGGACGCTTCAAGCCGCAACTAAAGAATTACAGATTGAGATTATTCAAGATACTGCCAAGGAAATTATTCGACATAAAAATCTAGTTTTTGGTGTAGAAACAACAGCCAGAAAATTGCAAGCAGACCGTTATATTTTGGCGGCAGGGCCTTGGTGCGAGAAGTTATTGAATGTTCCGATTTTTCCCAGAAAGGGGCAAATGCTGTCAGTCTGCGTACCAGAAAATTTGGGAGTGATTCAGCCGCTGCAAACAGTTTTATTCGGGACTGGCATTTATATTGTACCGCGTCAAGATGGCAGAATTATTATTGGCGCAACTAGCGAGAATGTGGATTTTACCCCTGGAAATACTCCAGCGGGAATTCAAAGTTTGCTAGCAGGAGCGATGAAGTTATATCCCGAATTGCAGCATTATCCGATTTTAGAGTTTTGGTGGGGATTTCGGCCGGCTACGACGGATGAGTTGCCGATTTTGGGTGCTTCTGCTTGGGATAATTTGACATTGGCAACGGGGCATTATCGCAATGGCATTTTGTTGGCTCCGGTAACTGCTAAATTGTTGGCTGATTTGATGTTGGAGCAAAAGTCAGATCCGTTGTTGGCTGCTTTTGATTATTCGAGGTTTGGATTTTAAGCACTTACTTAAGCTTATATCTATTGGTACAGAATGTCTCTTACTTCTTAGGTACGTAGTTGCGCTTCAGCGCTCTTTGGCGTTGCTTAATCAGGGTATGAAAATGGACAACTTAAAAATTCAGCTATATTGACTGAATCGCTTGTTTGATTTTTTCACATTGAGTCGTTCATCGCGTAAATTAGCAACGCCCAGCGCTGTTTAAATAGGATTTAAAGAGCGCTGAAGCGCAACTACATACCTTGATGTAACAGTTGCGTCCCGGCCTGTGAGTAAGTCCAAATTAGTTAGATTCTGGTTTTTTGGGTTGGTTCAATTCCCTGCATTTAAGCGCAGCCAAATCGTAAGCATTTTGGTAATCTTTACCGCCTAACATGACATCGCCGTAATATTCATAGGGTTGATTTCCGTAAACAGGCAGCGGGTCGTCTTCTGGATAATCTTCTTTTGACTCCTCTAGAATTGCTTTGAGTTTCTTGACGCTCAATCGCTGGGCGGGGAAGTAATGAATGTCTTGAGCGCTGAAGCCCAGATGCGGAAAAGTTGGGTCAAGAATTCGCTCGTTTAGTTCAATCCAGCTATACTCGATGGGTTTGTAAGGTGCTCCGGGTGCAGCTAAAAATCCTTGGACGTAAATTGCGCCTTCGGTGGTTAAGGCTGCTTTGGAAGCGTTATCAAAGCAGTTTTTCCGGTTGCTTTTGATGCGAGTGGCGATTTCAATAGAAAGCGTCTCATCTAACAGTTCGCTCATAATTCCTTCGAGTCGCGTGTGCGATTAGATTGTAGCAAGTCGGAGCTGCGATCGCAAAAAACGAACGATCGCCAATAACAATCGCTCCTCAAATTCCCGTTTCCACGAGTCGAGCCAAAATCCTCTGCGGTGGTGGATGTTGTGTCACATTTGGGTTTCGGGGGCGGTTTGTCAAAGGCGCAGGCGGGGGTGATACAGGCCGAAAAGTCGATCGCCCGCATCAACTTCCCGGCCAATAAAAAGATTTTGGAGTCGCGCAATATGTGATTTATTGCTCGATGGGCACATCAGCTAGACGGCTCCACTCATTCCACGATCCATCGTAGTTTCGGACGTTGGGATAGCCCAGTAAATACTTCAAAACAAACCAGGTATATGCAGAACGTCCACCAATAGCACAGTAAGGAAACACTTGCTTGTCAGCCGTAATCCCCTGGTTGCTGTAGAGAGTGTATAACTCCTCGGCTGACTTAAAAGTTCCATCTTCATTCAGAGTGAGAGTATGCTCAAGATGCACCGCCCCCGGAATATGTCCCCCGCGTTCGGCCCCTTCTGGTGGTTTTAGCATAAATACTTCGCCACAGTATTCTTGAGGGGTACGGACATCCAGCAACACGCAATCTGTCCGATTAAGAGATGCCTGAACCTCTGCTTGTAGAACCCGCAAATTCGCATCTGGAGATTTTGCACGGTACTGAGTGGGTGCGAAGCTTGACAACTCTGATGTCAGCGGATAACCTTCTGTTACCCATTTCTGATATCCGCCGTTGAGTACATATACTTTGTCATGTCCAAATAATTTCAACAGCCAGAAGATCCAAGCTCCTGTAGCGGGATTACTACCGCAAGCAATCACAGTCGTTTCAGGGAAAATTCCCGATCGCGACAGCAATTTTGCGATCGCAATTGGATCTAGATTTATGCCGAGATTAGGTGTCAGAATATCTGCAAAAATATTCCAGAAAACTGCACCAGGAATGTGAGCATCTTTGTATGGCTCTGGATTCATATCAACTTCAACGACACGCACAGTCGGATCGTTGAGACGATCCATCAGCCATTGCGTATCTACCAAAACTTCTGGGTGAGTATATTGGGACATCGGTTTTATCCTGTCATTTGCATTAAAACTAAATGAAGCGCGTACCTATGTAGCAAAGTGGCTAAATGCTGCACGGATGGCGATGAACCACACCATCAGGGTTGAGAATAGGTAGAGGTAGAAGCGCAGCAGGATCAGATTGAATGTACAATGAACGATGCTGTGCAAAGCGCGAAAGCCAACGAAGATCCAAGCCGCATTCACATAAACTGCATCTACCTGGTTGGTGATGAAAAGGTATAGCACCAGCGCATAAAACAGGACGGGAATCTCGAACAAATTCTTGAAGTTATCGGAGGGATTAGATACCCCTGGTGGCGAGATTTGCGCCAGCATACCAGGTACAGCCAGCTCCTTCGGGGCGAGCTTTGTATTGTTGAGGAAAGTGATACGGCGGATGTAGAGATAAACCCAGACTACCAGTGTCACAAACACCATTGCAAAGAAGGGACTGAAAATTGCATTTTGCATAATTTTTACCTATCAAACTCGCTCATTCTGAAGATGGGCGGGCGATAAAATGCGCCCTACGCTATGTACAAGACTTGAAGAAACAAAGACTAACGTAAATCCAATCAGAGGATGGAGTACCTCTAGGTGAAAAGGAGTCTTGAGATGAATGGTCAAAAATTGTAGTCCCAGCAGTACGGGTAGACTTGCGGTGAGACGTTGTATTTGAGGTGAGAATGGAGTGACGAGCGACCATCCGAGTAATAATAATGACAGCCCGCTATATCCTCGGACTAGCCAAACATGAATATCCCACCACGCAGGATTGACAAAGTAAGCGACTCCAACCGTTAACAATTGAGCAATCAAGCAGAGGTTAAAGACGACTGAAGTCGCATAAAAGCCGATCGGCATCCAACGCATGGGAGTGCGATCGCGCTCAATTTCGGAATTGATGGTCATGTCACGTTTTTTTTGATACTGTTGATAATATAAGCTGAGTAATTCAGCGATCGTAGACCCCGATCGGGTACACTTTTTGCTATCACGACGATGACAAATTCCTTACAGCCTTTATTTGAAGCAATCAATCAAGTCAAGAATGAACAAGATCTGCGATCGCAAGTCGTGCCGCAAATCGGCGAGTATTTTGCCGCTTTGCGATCGGGAGTCTTTTTCTTTGACCAACTGCCTTTGTTAGATAAAAAATTTCATAAAACGCTGGAAATTGCACTATCAATCGAACACAATCCTATTGCACGTTATCTAGTTGAGCGCCATTCTCCAGTCCACGAAGCACTGGTAGCATCACCCAAAGTTTGGACGATGATTTGTCCTCGCCCCGATCATTGGCACGTGATGGCGGGGCCGATTGTAAGTTGCGGTCAATTAGTGGGTGTATTTGGCTGCACTCGGGAACAATCAATGCCTGCTTTTGATACACAAAATATAGCTGATTTGAGTGGAATTTGTTTGCACTTATCTGTCTGGAGTGCAACAGTGCGCGCGCCATACCAGCCTTTCAAAACCAATCGCTTAACGCCTCGTGAATTGGAAATTGCCGAGTTGGTGGCTTTGGGACGAACTAACGCCGAAATTGGGACTGAACTTTGGATTACTGAAAATTCTGTGAAGCAAGCTCTGAAGCGAATGTTCCGCAAGCTTGAGGTTTCATCCCGCGCGCAGATGGTGGCACAACTTTCTGCTACAAAACACCACGCACCTAGCGTAAAACAGTCTGTATCAGATTTGGTGCCCAACGGCGATCGATAACATTTTGCTTGCGCCCTCCCTCACCGATTAGCCAGCCGTGTAGTATAGCCTTTCTCAAAAAGATGAGGTATAACTGATAGCCCACACAACCCTTAAACGTATAGGGCCCAAGCCCAACAACATACCTCATCTTTCTGAGAACCGCTATAGTATGGTATAATTTGATGTTATGTCAATCACCTGCAATCTAAACTATATTCTCACCTAAGCACTTATCCACACTACAGACATACTGAATGAAAAGCGCGATCAAAAAGTCGGATTTTGTGCTATCTCCTTACATGAAGAGCAACAATTTCAAGGCTACATACCAACTACTCAATACAGTCATCCCCTATACATTTTTATGGTTTTTAGCATTTAAAGCTGCTGCCATTTCTGTATGGCTGCTGCCACCGATAATCGTGTTGATGACACTCTTTTCAGGACGTTGTTTCTCTTTGATGCACGATTGCGGACACTATTCTCTGTTTAGTTCCAAAAAAGTCAATCGCACAGTGGGTTTTCTGCTAGGTATCATCAATGCAATTCCTCAGTACCCCTGGTCTAGAGGACACGCTTACCATCACAAAAATAATGGTAACTGGGATATGTACCGAGGCCCTTCGGCGTTAATTTCCACCGAAAAGTTTGCGGCACTCAGTCCATTTAACCAAAAAATCTATCAATTGCTCAGACACCCGCTGATGCTGTTTCCTGGTGGCTTTTTCTACCTGATTATCAAACCAAGACTGGCGCTAATCTTGGGAATTGCTGGTTTTATCCGACATACTTTTGATTGTCTAAATCAAGATTTAGGTATGGGTTTATCTAGAATAATTGCCTCCTACAAATCCAAACATTGGTATACGACGGCTGAGTTTTGGGATTTACTCTTCAACAATATTTGTGTGGTGGGTAGCTGGTTTTATCTGGGTAACTTACTTGGGTTTGGGTTTTTCTGGAGTGTTTACTCAATTGTGATGACTTGTTCGGCGGCGATATTTATCTGCATCTTCTTTGTGCAGCACAATTTTGAGGGTTCCTACGCTCACAAGACAGAGGGCTGGGACTATCTGCTGGGCGCGATCGAAGGCAGCAGTTATCTCAAATTACCAGCTATTCTCAATTGGTTTTCGGCTGATATTGCTTACCACAATATTCATCATCTCTCTGAGCGAATTCCTAATTACAATCTTCGGGCGTGTCACAATGCTAATCTGCACCTGCTTGGTAATTCAAGAATTCTGACAATTCGCGAGATTCCTGATTGTTTCAAGTTCATTCTGTGGGATGCTGCTTCAGATAGTCTGCAATCGATCGCATCATTTCAAGAAAAAGCTGAAAACCAGGCGGTTGCGACCGCTTCTCTACAAGTAAAACAGACATCTCTAAGTTGAAGAACAACTGCTGAAAATCCTGTTATTTTTTCATTCCCTGGGTTCTAGGACATAGTTGGTGTCAAGCGGGTTTCAAACGCCGTCCGATATTTGTCTCAATTGGTTACAATAAGTTAATCGCCATACTTTTGTCGGCAATTTTCTCCTGTATTCTGCTCTGGAAAAAAGGTAAAAAAATGAATTTATTTGTTGTTGTACTTGGAGTTTTGTTTGTACTGCTTGCGATCGCCCTTCTGATCTATTTAATCACGGCTCGCCCTTATCAATCATCCGACTCCGTGGCCAATTCCTACGACGAATGGACGGAAGACGGGATTTTGGAGTTTTATTGGGGCGAACACATCCACTTGGGGCATTACGGTGCACCGCCACAACGCAAAGATTTCCTCGCCGCCAAATCGGATTTTGTGCATGAAATGGTGCGCTGGGGAGGCTTGGATAAATTACCTGCCGGCACTACAGTCTTAGATGTGGGCTGTGGAATTGGCGGTAGCAGTCGCATTCTGGCACAGGATTATAAGTTTGCTGTCACTGGAATTACGATCAGCCCGCAGCAAGTTAAACGCGCTCAAGAATTAACTTCCCCAGAGCTCGATTTGCAGTTTCGGGTGGATGATGCTATGGCGCTGTCGTTTCCAGATGCGAGTTTTGATGTGGTTTGGTCGATCGAAGCTGGGCCGCATATGCCAGATAAAGCCGTGTTTGCGAAAGAGTTGATGAGAGTCGTCAAGCCCGGTGGCGTGCTGGTTGTAGCTGACTGGAATCAAAGAGACGATCGCAAAATCCCGCTCAATTTCTGGGAGAAACCCGTAATGAAACAACTGCTGGATCAATGGTCGCATCCGGCTTTTTCAAGCATCGAGGGCTTTTCAGAACTTTTAGAAGCAACGGGGTTTGTAGAGGGCGCTGTAACCACCGCAGATTGGACGCAAGAAACCCTTCCTTCATGGATAGATTCTATCTGGCAAGGTATAGCTAGACCGGCCGGATTAGTACGTTTTGGTGTATCGGGTTTCATCAAGTCTCTGCGAGAAGTACCGACTCTTTTACTAATGCGTTTAGCATTTGGTGCGGGGCTTTGTCGCTTTGGAATGTTCCGCGCACTCCGAGCCAATTCGGTAGAGAGAAGACTGGCGGTTGAAACCGCATCTACACAGGCAAAACCCGGATGGTGCGCGGGTTGAAGATATAGCGGTTCTCAGAAAGATGAGGTACGTTGTTGGGCTTGGGCCCTCTTAGTTTGAGGGTTATATAAGCTGTCAGTCATACCTCATCTTTTTGAGAAAGGCTATATTGCAATTAAACATTACGTTGGCTAAAAAGAAGACTGGCGGTTGAAACCGCGTCTATACAGGCAAAACCCGGATGGTGCGCGGGTTGAAGATAGTGCAATTAAACATTACGTTATTCTCTTCAGTCCGCGGAGGCGGACTTCGTTTGTGTAGACGCGGTTTCAACCGCCGTCATCGTTTGTGTAAACGCGGTTTCAACCGCCATCTTCCCTATCTTATTTGAATATGAGCTAGATCATAGAAAGCTTTCGGAGAATTTGGCAAACTGAGAGTAAGGTTAAATAGGAGGTCAAATCAATGACCAATACTACTCTCAATTTGCAGACTGCACCCGGCCATGCAGTCCTAGTGGCGGCTGGTAAGAAAATGCTGAGGCCGGGGGGGAAAGCTGCTACCGAAATGTTATTTGAATGGGCGGATTTTGGGCCTGGGGAGACTGTTTTAGAGTTGGCTGCTAGTTTTGGATATAGTTCGATCGCCCTTGCTGAACGTTTTGGCGTTAAAGTAGTGGGAGTTGAGAAGAATCCCGACAGTGTGGCGCGCGCTCGTGCTAACGTTGCAGCAGCGGGTTTGGGCGATCGAGTCCAAATTGTGGAAGGAGATATTTTTCACTTGGATCGGATTTCCCAAGAGTTTGATTGGGTGTTGGCTGAAGCTATCCTGACGATGCAGTCAGGGTGGGGGAAAGCTAAAATTATATCGGGAATTTGCGATCGGCTAAAACCGGGCGGCAAGTTTCTTTCTCACGAACTTTTAGCCAGAAACCGAGAATCAGAAATTCACAAAGCTTTGTCGGAAGTGATTCGGGCTAATTCCACGCCGTTGTCTGAGTCGGGCTGGATTGCGGTTTGCCAAAATGCGGGTTTGCTGGTAGAAAAGTGTCAAACTGGGGCGATGGGACTCCTCAACTTGCGGCGGATGCTTGAGGATGAAGGGTTTGCGGGCACTGTGCGAATTTTGTGGAATGTTCTAAGTAAAGCGCAAATTCGCGATCGGGTTTTAGCAATGCGTCGAGTTTTCCAGCATTACCAACAGGATTTAGGCTACATCATCATCTGTGCCAAAAAACAATCTTAAACCTGTTTCCAAAAAGAATCCAACTATAGCCCCGATTCTCAACCTTAATTCATCAGTCATCCCAATTCAAAATCCAAAATCTAAAATCGCCTTAGGGAGTCAAAAATTATGACTGCTACCATTTTACCGCTACAATCTTCAGCAATCCAACTCAGAGATACAATCGAATATCCCGCCGCCGGAGTGCTGACGAAAATTTTAGTCAAAGACAATAATTGTCAGCATACTTTAGTTTGTCTCGCTGCGGGTTCGGACATTGCCGAACACAGTTCGGCGCGGAATGCCACAGTTAATGTACTCGAAGGAAAGGGAATTTTGACTCTGGAAGGCAAGGATATTGTCTTGGAACCGGGAGTGTTTGTATTCATGCCCGCTCGCGCTCCCCACGCTTTGAAAGCTGAAGAAAACTTGGCATTTATTTTGACATTTTCCGAGTGAAATAATACCGGGCGAATGGAATTCGTGAGAATAATACCGGGCGAATGAAATTCGCGGCTACACAAACAAAACCCGCCTCCGCGGGTTGAAGAATGAGTGGTTAAAATTACCTAATATTCAGTCCGCGTCGGCGTCCTGGGGTTTTTATAGACGCGGTTTCAACCGCCGTCTTACTTCAGTCCGCGTCGGCGTCCTGGGGTTTTTATAGACGCGGTTTCAACCGCCGTCTTACTTCAGTCCGCGTCGGCGTCCTGGGGTTTTTATAGACGCGGTTTCAACCGCCGTCTTATCGGATTGTTAATCTATTTCATCTCCAGAGGCGAGATTCTCCAATTTTCCCCAATCCAACACAGTAATTTTTCCCCCTCGACTGTAGGATACAAACGGCTTTAGTTTCTTAAACAACCGCACGCATTCTTCATAGGTGATGCCAATACTGCGAGCAATTTGATAGTAGGGAAAACGTTTTTCTAAACATACACTATTATCCACAATATTCGTACCTTGCTCGATCGCAAAGTAATGAATGAATCTCGCCAGCCGCACGATCGCCCTTTCCGACACCAAACCGTGTACAGTCTCGTGCAGTTGCTGCAACCGCTGGTTAAAAACCGCCAATATTCGCAAAGCAATCTCAGGATTTTGCCGAATTGCTGCTAGCAAAAATTCCCGTTCTGTGGTAAGAACTTGCACGTCAGTTTCTGCCGTCACCGTTGCCAGCGCAACTCCGTTACCCAGCAAAGCAGGTGCGGCAAAAATATCTCCCTGAAATAAAGTGCGTAAAATTGTTTCTTTGCCCGCCGCCGCTGTTTTTGCCACCCGCAGCGAACCGCTCAAAAGCGTGTATAATTTTTCGGGGATGCGATCGCCCTCATACATCACAACTTCTCCCTGTCGGTAAGTCCGAATTGCTGTATGTTCTTGCAATCGCTCTAATTCAGTTCGGTTTAAGCTGGCAAATATCCCAATTTGAGCCAGTTGCTCGACAGTTGCTTTCATACATTTAACTTTAGGCGATCGGAGTCCATTGAGAGTATAATAACGGTGAATTCAGAATATATCGAGATCGGCAGAGACATCTACGAAAACGCAGAACCGGAATATCAGCGATATTATTTTGATGAGATAGCTGGCGGATTTGTACTCATCCACCAACAACACAATCTTAATAATTCTGAAATCTTTGTTGCTGAAGTTTTAGCTAAAATGGGAAAAAGAGTTAAACTTTTGAGCGAGCAAGCAGCAGAAGGTACGAGAACGCCAGATGCTGAGATAGACGGTCGGATTTGTGAATTTAAGGAGCTAACAGAATCTACTAGAAATATCAGGTATCGAGTTCAAGAAGGAATCAGCAGGGCCAAACGTCAAGGTGCAACAGTCGTAATTATCCATATCAATCGAAAAACTTACGAGTTTTGGAAGATAAACGACGGCATCAGAAAAGCTTTTTATTGGGACGAAGCTCAACTGATTCAAGCAATTATATTAGTATTCAACAGCGAAGAAGTTCAAAATATTGCTAGGGAGGAATGGGAAAATGGAAGACGTTTTTAATGAATTTGAAGAAGCTATACAAGTCGGCTTAAAAAATCATATGTCGCGAGAAGCGAAATTGATTACAGTTGGGCAAATTGTTTATGCAGTTACTCGTGATGAGCTGACAAATAAAGAAGGTTTGCAACTGGAAGAGATGTTGGGCGGTAGAGAACAGTGGAAAGAAGCGCTTGAGTACAGTATTTTTGGCTATCCAGTAGATACGGCAACGCCACCTTTAGACAAACCTCTAATTATTGCTGGCAAAACTTTTCATTCTCGCTTGATGACGGGGACGGGAAAATATCGCAGCATTGCCGAAATGCAGCAAAGTGTCAACGCTAGTCGGTGCGAAATTGTGACTGTGGCTGTGCGGCGAGTGCAAACAAATGCTCCCGGTCATGAAGGATTGGCAGAGGCTCTTGATTGGACTAAAATTTGGATGCTGCCCAATACTGCTGGTTGTCAAACTGCGGATGAGGCGGTTAGAGTAGCTCGTTTGGGTAGGGAAATGGCGAAGCTTTTAGGGCAGGAAGATAATAATTTTGTCAAGTTAGAAGTGATTCCTGATGCTAAATATTTGTTGCCAGATCCGATCGGCACTTTGCACGCCGCAGAGCAATTAGTCAAAGAAGGTTTTGCCGTTTTGCCTTACATCAATGCCGATCCGCTGCTGGCAAAACGCCTAGAAGAAGTCGGTTGTGCGACTGTCATGCCTTTAGGTTCGCCCATCGGTTCGGGGCAAGGGATCAATAATGCTGCCAATATTCAAATCATTATTGACACGGTGAATATCCCTGTGGTGGTGGATGCAGGGATCGGCACTCCCAGCGAAGCAGCCCAAGCAATGGAAATGGGCGCCGATGCACTGTTGATTAATTCTGCGATCGCCAATGCTCAGAATTCTCCGGCCATGGCAAAAGCAATGGGAATGGCCGCAGAAGCGGGACGTTTAGCGTACTTAGCAGGAAGAATGCCGGTCAAAGATTACGCGATCGCCTCTTCTCCTCAAACTGGCACTGTCACGTCCAAATAAATTCCTCGATTTGTCAGGGCGCTTGATAGTCTTTTTTGGTACAGTAATGGAAATCAAAAATATCGAGGATTGTTGCCCATGCCTTATACTACCGAAGAAGACGGACGCTTGAACAACTTTGCCAAAGAGCCGAAGATGTACGACGCCATACCTCCCAACAAGAACCAGCAACGGAACTACATCATCCTGGGTGTTGCAGGAGCCTTGTTAGTCGCTGGTTTGGTGTTTGTGGCTGCTTCTGTGTAAAAACTGGGCTGAGACTCAAAGCTGCTTCAAATCGCAATTTTAAATAATCATTGAACAAACCATGTTTTCCTACCAAGGTCAACATGGTTTTTGTGTTTCAATAAAAAGCAGGTAGTCGCAATAGTCCTGAAGCGTGCCTCGCGAGCTGGAAAACTATCATAAGACAAGCAGAAATTGGGTTTTTTCCTCTGGGCCGTCAAGTTCAGGGACTTGGGTGGCAATTAATCAGACGCGAGCGTCAGTAGATTTTAGATTTTAGATTTACTCCATAGATAAATCTGGGAGATTGAACAGGAGTCTGAAATTTTAAGATCTACACTCCTGAGGGTCGCGGTCTTGTACCATTTTTGGGCGGGTCACCAACATAAAATTGCTAATCGAAAATCTATAATCCTTTGATCGTCACCGGTGCGATTGACTATTCTTCGTGACTGGCGTTGTGAGCTACGAGCATCGAGATTTCAACTCTCAACTCTCAATTCTCAACTCTACAATCTACAATCCCAAATCTAAAATCTAAAATCTAAAATCTAAAATCTAGAATCTAAAATCTAAAATCGCCAGACCGTGATGTCTATTCCTTCCCAAAAAGTTTCTAGCTCTAACAAGCAGATCTATCAACGCTTGAAACAGGCGATCGACCTCAACTTACGCCGTCAAATTTTTATTGCCGCCTGCGACGACTTGTGTTTGCGGGATTGTCTGGCGGCCCGCTTGCAGGCAGAATTAGCCGCCGAGGGCGCCGACTCGATTTCTCGTCCCTACCCGATCGACTATCCCCGATTTGTCAGTTTGGAACTCGACGTGAGCGATCCCAATCCTTGGGACTCGATCGCCGCATGGCTGACTCAACACCCACTGCCCCGAAACGGCGGCAGCTACAGCCGTTTGCCGGGATTTCAAATTCTCGGGGCCGAACACCTGACCAGGCACTCACCAGCCGTGCAGTGGTCGTTCCTGAGCTATTTGAGAGACATCGAGGCAAACCTGCAAATGTGCGAGTCTACTCTGTTGCTGTGGGTGTCGCGCCCTTGGCTGAGTTCGATCGAGCAATCGGCCCCGGAATTTTGGCAATGGCGCACCGGAGTATTTGAGTTTGAAGGCGAACCAACTCCAGCTAAGGGCGACTTCGGGCACTCGGAAGACTTCGGACACTCGGAAAACTTCGGACACTTGCGGGACAACGGAGACTATGGCGACAAACTTTCAATATATTTAAAGTCTTCTGAAGAATCCTCAATTCCCGATTCCGCATCTCCAATTCCCGATTCCCCATCTCCAATTCCCGATTCTGAACCCGCCACAACAGATTCTAAATCCGTCGAACTGGCAGATTTGGTGCTAGCAGCGGCCTCCCAGGAGTTGGAAGTAGAAGATAATCCCGCATCGGAAGACAATTTTCTGCCGCTGCAAACCCTGCAATACATTGCATTGCTGCAAGAACATGAGTGCTGTTCCGAAGCTTTGGCTTTGGCTTATCACAGTTTGGGAAATTATTACCGCGATCGGATTCTGGGCGGAGATTCCTCCCCGCAAAACCTGACAATTGCCATTCGCGCGATCGAGCAAGTGATTGCATACCTCGAACTCGACGACAACTCCCAGGAAAATCAACCACTAACCGAGGAATGCGCGCGGCTAATTTCCCAATTGACACAAAACTTAACTCAGTACGCCGAGGAGTCCCACTCCCTACCGCCAATTTCCGATCTGATCAACGATCTCGGTACTTTTTACTGGATGCTGTCGCGCGATCGCACGCAGCATAACGCAGCCGATCCGGTATCCTGCCTCGAACGCAGCATCGCCCTCTACCTTGAAGGTTTGAACCGCACAGATGCCGACAGCGCACCCCAAACCCGCGTGAGATTAAACAAAAATTTGGGCATCGCTTCGGCAGATTTAGCCCGCTATCAAGACAAGACAGAGAACTTGCAGCAAGCAGTTGCAGCTTACCAACAAGCCCTACTGGATCTAGACCGGGCGGCGGAACCCCAGCAGTACGCGGCGGCTCAGAATAATTTGGCGACAGCATACTGGAATTTAGCTCAAGATGGTCAGCCGATCGTCTATCTCAAAAGCGCGATCTCCGCTTACACTCAAGCCCTTTGCTGTTACAGTCCCGATCGAGAACCGCTAAACTATGCCGGAGTCCAAAACAACCTCGGTACCGCTTGCTGGAACCTCGCCCAGCACGAACCCTCAGAACTCTTGTTAGTCAGGGCGATTGATGCCTACCGCGAAGCCTTGAAATACCGCACCCGAGAAATAGTACCCGCAGCAGCAGCCGCCACCTACAACAATCTCGGTACCGCTTATTGGCATTTGGGGAACCAGTTCCAGCAGAAACAGGCCCGGACGGAATCTTTACAGCAGGCGATTACCGCCTACGAAACTGCACTGGATATCGCCGGCCAGCTCGATCGATCCCAACTCACCTTTGACACCTGGGCCGCCCGCAACAATCTCGGACTAGCCCACTATCAACTAGCCACAGATCTAGATTTTGGCACCAACAAAGCCGCCCAAACCAGCCATTTAGAAGCAGCACTGCACCACCAGTTGCAAGTGTGTGCCGAATGGGGACAACATCTCAACGACAAAGGGTTAACATATGGAGATAAACTTAACCTGCAAGCCCCGCCAAACTCTCAAGCTGCCGATTCCCGGCAAACAGCATTGAGTTATATTGTTAAAACGATTAGAGCTTTCTATAGTGAATGTGGGCTGCAAGGCCAAAATCTAGCCTTATCCAAAGTGCCCGGAGATTTATTGCCTGAAATCTTGCGTAGGTTATAAATATGGCTATAAATATGGCTATAAATATGGCTACAACTATTAAAAGCTCAATTTTTTCGAGATTTGTATCCAGTTTTCTATTATTATGGCTGAATATTCTTGCCTAATTCTTCAAACAAAGTTGTGGTCATGGCCCCTGTAAAAATCCTTGTGGTTGATGACGACCCGGCAATCCGAAATTTAATTCACCGTTTTTTGAGCCAGCAAGGTTATCAAGTTGAGTCGGCCGCAGACGGTCAGACTGCTCTGGAATTATTTGAGCAACTCAATCCTGACTTAGTAGTTCTAGATGTAAATTTACCCGATACTACTGGCTACAAACTCTGTCAAGAAATGCAAAAACGGACGGGCGTGTTTGTGTTGATGCTGACCAGCCGAACCGATGAAGCTGACAAAATGAAAGGGTTTGCCGAAGGTGCTGACGACTACATTACTAAACCTTTTAGTCTTGTAGAAATTGGAGCTCGCGTTGCAGCAATTTTGAAGCGCAAACGCATTGTTACTCCGGCTCAACAACAAAGTCTGACCTTTGGACAGCTACTAATAGATCCCGTCCGGCGCGAGGTAATTCTCGACAGTCAGATAGTTGCTTTGACGGCTTTAGAATTCGACCTGCTGTACTGTTTGGCAAGCAAACCCGGTCGCGTATGGAGGCGATCGGAATTGCTGCAAGAAGTCTGGGACTACGAGTATGTGGGAGCCGATCGCGTGGTGGATGTCCATATCGGTCAAATTCGCCGCAAAATTGAACCAGATACGAATCAAATCTCAATGATTCAAACCGTCCGGGGAGTGGGTTACAAGTTTGAACCAAAAACCTAGTAGTATTAGCCATTCGGCAGCCGGATCTTTAGACACAAGGCTGTAGGCAGGTTAACCAAATATCTTCGATTGATATCCAGGATATTTGTCAACCGGGAGCATCTGAAATTTTTGGAAAAATCATTTTTTCTGTGAGTGCTGTCCCCGCTCGCGAGTTGTATAATACTCGCGAGCCGGGACAGCACTACAAATACAAAAGAGATGCTCCCTATAAACCTGCCCTCCCACGCCATAGGTAAGATCCGCTCCTAAGCATCCGGAGCAACTCAAAACTCAAAACTCAAAACTAGCGATCGTTCAAATATTCGCTTACTTGCACCGCCCGCTCAAAACCCCTCCGCACGCAATCTCCCAAAGCCACACCGCCAAAGTAGTTGGTGCACAAATACAGCCCCGGCAAAGATTTTAAGCCCCGATCGATCTGTTCCAGGCGATCGAAATGACCCAAATTGTACTGAGGAATCGCCCGCTTCCAAATTTTCACAGTCAATACTTTTGGCTGCGCCGCCTCCGGCTTCAGCAAAATCTGAGACAAATCTCGGTGCACCTCCCCAACAATTTGCTCGGCGTCAAGATTGCCAATTCCCGAATCAGTAGCCCCGCCGATATAACTCGTGAGAGTTTGCCAGCCCGCAGGGGCGCGATCGGCAAATAAACTCGATGTCCAAATCGTCCCCAGAGTGCGAATTCCCTGCCCTCTCGGAATTAAATTTCCAAATCCCACTAATTTACCCCTGAGATCCGACATCGGATATGCCAATACAACGGAGGCAACCGTAGGATAAGTAAAAGCTTGTAAAGCGCTGCTAACGGACGGTTGCAGAGGTTGTAACAACTCGGCTGTAACATAGGCCGGCGTTGTCAAAACCACGGTGCGGGCCTCAACTTCCTGCTGTCCGTCGGGTGTAGAAAATACAGCTATGTAAGTGTCGCGTGGCGTGCGATCGAGTCGAGTCAGGTGCCAGTTGAGTTTCAGTCGATCGCCCAAGTTCGCAGCGATCGCCTCTGGCAGAGCCTTCAACCCCCCTTTAAACGAACCCAACTCCCCCGGCTTAGTCTGAGGAACATTCGGATCTGCAACAATCTTTAGCCCCCCCTTACCAAGGGGGGGTTGGGGGGGTCTTTTCCTAGCAGAAAGCAGCGCCCCCGCCACTAGCCCGCCACCCGCATCAGCCATCTTTGTTACCCGGCCAAAAGCAGCCGCCGCGCTAAGTTGTTGGGGATCGCCAGCATAAACCCCAGACACAAAAGGTTCCACCAAGCGCTGCATCACTTCCTTTCCCAGATGACGGCGGAAAAATTGAGAAACAGTTTCCTCATCACCCTGCTGCGAAAGTAGATCGCCCATTGCCGGCGCCACAAACCCCAAAGCCCCAAAGAGCGCCCGCAGTTTCCCCGGAAAACTCAGCAACCGAGACTGAATCATCGCCCCAGGAGTCATCGGCACCGGTTGCAGCTTCTTTTGCCAATAAACAAAACGAGGCAATTTGCGATCGGCAAAAATCAACTCCTGCTTCAAACCCACATCCACAGCCAACTTCAGCAACTCCGGCGTCGGCGAAAAACTATTCGGGCCCTCCTCCCAGAGAAACCCCTCCCCCGTAGCAGTCGTGATATTCCCGCCCACACGTCCCTGACTCTCAGCCACCAAAATCGTCCGTGGCGATGCACTCCTCGCTTCCTTTTGAAGTGCGTGTGCCAAACTCAAACCGCTAATCCCCGCACCCACAATCAAGGTATCTAAAACTTCCATGTTACATATATAAAAATATCGCAATCTTTATGTTACATGGGTTTGCACGGCTTTAGCTCTTTGTTGGGCGTACCGCAAAACCGCTTGCAGATTAACGAATCGGGAATTGGGAATCGGGAATTGGGAATCGGGAATTGGGAATTGGGAATTGGGAATTGGGAATTGGGAATCGGGAATCGGGAATTGGGAATCGGGAATCGGGAATTGGGAATCGGGAATTGAAAATCGGTAAATTCTCCCGTATTTCTAAAGCATTTTTCTCAAAAATTGTCGATTAATCTTCCCCTCTCCCCCTCTCCCCCTCTCCCTCTCTTTAACTAAAAAGGACTTACATTATTGCTGTGCAAGTCTTGAGGCGATTGAAACAGAGTTTCAAGATAAACCCTGGCAGCTTGGCGGTAGCTGCGGGAAGCTTCCGGCGTACCGCTATCGGCATTCTGCAACAAAAACAGCGACAGGGAGGCGGAGAATACTCGATCGAGATCCCATTCGGGATGAGTTTCCAGGTAAATTTTGAGAGAATCGTGCAGCGTTTCGGGAATTTCGGCAAAAATACTGACTGTTGGGTTCATCATTTTTTAGTCTCGCTAATAAATTGAAAATAGAACCCCTTTTCGGCCGGATACAGGTACAGGCACAGCCGAAATCAGAGCGCTTTTTTTAGGTCGGTCGCATCATTGTGCGTATCAATCGGTGGGTTTGTCAATGTTGCAAAATATTACAAAGTCCTTTATGTAAAAAAAAGATTTACGCAATAATAAGCCTTTTAAGGCTTTTTTGTTACATAAGTTTACATATGAGAGGTTTATATCAGGGATTTGGCAAGAGGTTAACGAAATCCCCAATTCCGCAGGAAGATCCGACCGTACCGTTAATTTCTGTGGAAAACTTTTTCAAATCTGTGGAAAACCTCAGACTTGCCTGTGGAAACGCTGTGGAATGTTGAGGGAAAAGTCAGGGAAAAAATAAGAATTGCAAAGGGGATTAATGGGTCATGGGTCATTGGTCATGGGTCATTGATCCTTGGTGTTTTCAGGCATTTTCGCCCCTATAGCCCGATCGAACTTGCACCCCCAGCCCGACAATATAGCCTTTCTCAAAAAGATGAGGTACATAAGGCATAGGCCTGGAGTGGCTTCCGTGGGCATACTTTACTTTTTCGAGAACCGCCATAGCCTTTCGAGCACCAAACCCCAACAGTCATTTTATTTTTGAATCTGAAATTTATCTTTTACTTTTCCTGATGGCCGATTGTCAATTAAGGAAATTAATTCGGCTGACATAGCGCCACTAAAAATACTAAAAATTTATAGATTTTCAGGTTCTCCCTTGAATTTACTAGAACATAGCATTGATTTCCAAAGATAGGGACACCGACCAGCAAATTTAAAATTAATGTCGGTATATCCTTCTGTAGTCAATAATTGAGTCAGGGTCTTTACTGAAAAGAATTTAATGTGTCCGTTGTCCCAAAGCACGGTAAAATGTTTGTCTAACTTGCCAGAAACAGCTAATATCAGGTTTTTTAAATAGCCGTGATAGGGTGTGGAAATAATTAGCACACCTCCCGGTTTTAGACATAGTTTGGCATTTTTAGCCAGTTCTTTTGGATAAAGTAAGTGTTCGATTACTTCAATGGCTAAGACAACATCAAATGAGTTCAGCATATCGGTATCGGGGAGTTCATAAATATCTGCTTGGATAAACTGACACTCTGGGAAACTTTGACGGGAGATGGCAATTCCGGGTGCAGAAGTATCAACGCCGACAACTTCGCAGCCGTGCTCTGCGATGACGTGACTGAGGCTGCCATTGCCACAGCCGAGATCCAAAACTCGGAGTTTTGTCGGGCTGGCATTTTGAACAGTCGCCAGCATTTCTAGAAGGGGAGATACCAAATAAGCGTGATGATATCTGGGACGGTTGTTTGTGTAATAATACGTATAATTGCTGGAGTTTTTTTTCATCGATTGAGCTATGGAAACTATTGCCGAGGCCGCAAATTGACGTGGCGTGGATGCACTGTTTGGGCTAATGTTCGTCAGATTAGGGTTGTGAGAGTCGATCGACGACTCGATCGTCTCATTGTTTGACAGGTAAATTATTGTTACCGCATCAATCCTATGTCAAAAAAAATCTTTCCCAGGGTGCAAAATCTCGCATCGCCCATTTGATGGGGTATCCCTCGAAGGCATTCGCGAATGCCAAAGTGCGATCGAGCCAGAAGTCTCTCTCGATCGCTAGCCCGAGACACAAGTTTTTGCCTCTTACCTTCGGTCGCAACCGTGCATCTATGCGATTCTACCTTCAACCCACTGCCGTCTGTCAGCCTGAAAGATTTTACCCCTGGGCGATCGGCTGCAAATCGAGCCGAGAATTGAAAATGGAAGTGTGATTCAAATCACAGCCATTTGCCCAACAAATTGCTGAGCATCTTTAAGTAAAGACTGGTTATCAGACGTGCAAAATTTCTGCCTAAATCCCTCAAATCTCCGTATCTCGCTCCCATTATTGCAGCCATTCATCCAATTTTTGTCTCAGACGGTTGTGCCAATCCCCTCTCGCCTTTATTTTCGATCTCACACCTACTTTTACATTCGCTTGTAGTGGAATTTTATCAAATGGTTCTTCATTGTGTGGGAGGAAACCTAATCTATTGTGCCTTTTGAAAGTCATTGACATTTTCTATTAGCTGTTGATATATTTGCAGATATACCTGCAAATAGGGTAAAACAATGTACAGTCTGAAACGAGAGCTAAAACTGAATAATAAAGAACGCTCTTTGCTAGATGGCTGTGCAAGTTTGGCGAGGCTTGTTTATAACTTGCGATTATCCATACTAACCCAGTCATGGCAATTTGAAGAAATCAAAGCCAGTGATTCTCAACAATTAGCTGATATTCAGAAAGTCTTTACCAATCAGGTAAAAATCAAGCCTGAGTATGCTTGGATAAAAGGCTATCCATTAGCTATCTATCCATCAGCACTGAATAATTTAGGTAAAGCTATCCAAGGGTGGCGACTAGGTAAATCAGGCTTGACTCGATTCAAATTTAAAAAGAAAGGTGATAGTTTCACCAGCAAAAACAAATCAGGAGTATATCCTGCAAAGGGTGAAGCAATGATGCCATTTACTAATCGCCAAGTCCGACTCAAGAGGAAGCAAAGCACAATCGCTGGTTTGGAAAAATTCAGACTCAAGCAACCAATAGCATTTGTGAGTTATAGCAAAACATTCACTATCTCTAGGGCAGCAGACAAAGGGTTTGTCTCCTGGAATCTGCCTGTTGATGACAAAAATTTACACAGAGTGCATCAAGTTCAGACTGTTGGTGTTGACTTCGGTGTCAAATGCTGTGCCACGTTGTCAGATGGCTTATTCACGATCGCACCACAAATCCTGAAAATATCAAAAATCAAGCCGATCAAGAATCGGTGGTACAACCGCAACCAGAAATCAGGGAACCGTACTCAAGCAATTAGAGCATCTAACAATGGCTGGAAATACTACCAAAAATTACCAATAAAACCCGCAGATATTGCTAACCTCAGACGAATTTTGGGGCAAAAAAAAATAACAACTGATATTATCAGCCGAAAATACTACCAGATTCGGATTGAAGACCTCAATATCTCTGGCACGATCGCTAATCAAAAATTAGCGATCGACCTGGAGACCTTAGGTATTGATGAATTCCGCAGAATTTTGACCTACAAAGTGGCATTTTGGGGAACCAAGGTAGAACTGGTTGACAGGTGGTCTCCTTCGTCTAAAACCTGTTCTTGCTGTGGCAATATTCAGCGAATGCCTCTCAAGGAACCTGTATATAGCTGCGATCGATGTGGTGTTTCCCTCAATTGCAATCTAAATGCAGCAATAATTCTGGAAAATGCCCGCCAGAGCATTGTACCTGAGGCAAGCGCCCAATTAAGGCCTGCGGACAACAAGATGCCGTCATCCTTGGTTGAAGCAGGAAGCAAACGTCAATTTAAGCCAAATGCTTGATTTGAGTAAGTTTTGTGTTGCACACTTAGAATCGAGATTACTACAGTGGCTTCTATAATTGTGTTTAAATGTTGTTTTGAAGCTGTGTTGTCTGGTCAGCAGGGCACCCTAGACCGATTCGCGCTTTCCGTCTGGTTGATTGCACTATGGTCGCTGTTGGTGTTGCACCTTAATTTTGATATGTCCTATGGTTAAGTTAGGTCAATCCTCCTTTCGCCGTATTTTACTGTCGCGGATTTTGTTGCTCAGCGTACCTGTTCTACTGGTGGGGGAGTATGTTACCTATCGCAAGGCACGCTCGACGCTTCTGGAAACTGCTCGTCTAAACTTGACAGAAAGTGCAGTCAGAAAAGCAGAAACTATTGAACAGTGGTCGAAATCGCTGAAGTCCAATCTAATCGGCGCTTCGGAAAACTCAATGTTGCAGTCTGTAGAGCCGAAGGATTATCAAAAGTTTATCGCGCAATTAGGGCAGCGGTTGCCAGCCCAGGTTGATTGCTTGCAATTGACTAATGTACAGACAAATCAAGTGATAGCTAGCACTTGCGGGCAGCAGCCGATTCAGTCGCTACCTGCCAAGTTTTGGCCGCCCGTGCAGCAGCAGCAAACTCTGCTGGATGACAAGAGCGTTTACATCAGTCTGTCGTGGCCTCTCCAGCGACAGGGAAAAGCCAGCAGCAAGAAGGTGGCTTCGGGTGCTGAGGATTTTCCAGATGCGAGTAAAGAAGCTCGCGACAGCCAAGTTAGTTTGGTGTTGAGCGCTCCAGTTTACACTCGTCGGGGCAACACCCGGCAGTTGAGTTATGCTTTGAGTTTGCAGTCGGCCCTGCCGGTGCAAACCAGTGCTCCGAAGGGTTCTCTAGCTGGCTATACGGTGGCTATAGACCAAGATGGGACGATTTTGGCGCATCCGAATATCAACCGCGTGGGCCGCAATATCGATGCTGAGGCAGATGCCGATCGACTAAAAAGTATTCTCAGAAGGGCGATGGCTGGCGGACAGGCTTTTCTCCACCTATTTTCCTTTGAAAGAAATGGTGTAGAGTTGCTAGCAGGATACGCTGCTATCCCGAGTCCTTCAACTAGAAAGGAGAACAGCAAGTGGATTATTTTAGCTGTCTCTCGTTTAGATTATGCTCTGTCAGGTTTGGAAGAAATTCAGCAAGTTTTATTTAATTTAATTGTGGGTTTGGTTGCTGCTAGTATCATCGCGACTTTATATCTGTCTCGCGACTTAGCGCGTCCTTTGGAAAAACTGAGAGACTACGCGCAGACAGTGGATACAGCAGAAGCGCCCCTAGCAGTGCCGGAAAATTTCCAAATTAGAGAATTCAATCAACTATCAGAAGCTCTCAACAGCATGGTACAGCGCCTCAGAACCTGGGCAGGAGAATTGGAAATCGCAACCAAGGAAGCGCAAGTTGCCAATCAGTTAAAAAATGAATTCTTGGGAAATATTTCTCACGAATTGAGAACGCCACTCAACGGAATTATTGGTTTTATTCAAATTGTGCGTGACGGCTACTGCGATGACCGAGATGAAGAGATGGAGTTCTTGCAGCGCGCCCACGACTCTTCAATGCAATTGCTCAATATTATTAATGATATTTTGGACATTGCTAAAATAGAATCCGGCACTTTCTCCCTGATGTTAGAAGTAGTTGATATTACTCAGGTACTTGAAGACGCGATTGATTTGCAAGCGGCTCAAATTGAGGAAAAAGGTTTGAAATTAAACTTGCCACCTGCTCACGATCCGATTATTGTTCATGCAGATCCGGAGAAGCTAAAACAGGTATTTTTAAACGTGTTGAGCAATGCGGTTAAGTTTACAGAGTCGGGCAGCATTAGTATATCTGTGCGGTTAGAAGCCAGGACTAATTCTGGTAGTTTTAACGGGAGTGTGCCGGAAAATGCGTTAGCGCAGCCCTCGGAGAGGATCGCCAACAACACCCAAAGCGATTGGGTGGTTGTGACAATTAAAGATACCGGAATTGGTATAGATCCCGAGCAGCAGCAGAAATTGTTTCAACCTTTTGTGATGGCGGATGGTTCTACAACTCGCAAGTTTGGCGGTAATGGTTTGGGCTTGGCTATCTCCAGAAGGATCATGGAATCTATGATCGGAAGCATTACCCTGCACAGCGCGGGTGTGGATCAAGGTACTGCGGTGATGATTTCTTTGCCGGTCAATCAGCAGTCAAGTTTTTATTTTCACAGCCCGGACTTGGTAAAGGAAAAGGGAAATTTCAAAAGTTATGACTGATATCATCTCTGGTGAATTACCAATAAAAAATGTTTGTAGTGAGGACTTTAGTCCTCGGATTTTCATGAGGACTAAAGTCCTCACTACAAACCAATTTTAGGGCGATCGTATCCGTTGGAACGATCGCATTTTCTGAATCTAAAATCAAAAATAGTATTAAATTTAAAATCTAAAATGGTATCAGGGGCTGTCCGCCAAGTTCGAGGGATTTGCTCAAAGTGCCCAGAATGCGGATTAATTCGACGGAGGCCGCACCGGAAGAACTAGGACAAGGGGTATTTGTTTGCACGCAGTTGAGGAAACGATCGCACACTCGCCGCAGTGGCTCTGCTGGTTCTAAATTTAACACTTCCCGGTACCTGAGACTTGTGGGTGGTGTCCCGATCCTCTTCGAGGGCTTCGCTAACGCACTTTCGCCAAAATTATCCTCATCGTCCCCCCGATTTGAACCACCACGCTGCAAAATTAGAGGAGTTTCCGGCGACATTTCATCAAAAATCAAAGTTCCCAAACTCCCAACAACTGTTAAGCGCCGCTGTTTGTCGGGATTTAGCCAGCACAGGTGAATGAATGCTTGAAATCCGTCGGGATAAGTCAGCGTTACCCAAACTAAATCTGCTAATCCTTCTGCTTGATTTATTGCTTCTTCCCCCTGACTTTTGACTTCTGACTTCGGAAATACAGTACCAGTCGCCCTGACTTGAATAGGGGTTTGTTGCAGCCAAGTATTGAAAATAGCGATATCGTGAACGGCCAAGTCCCAAAGGGCATCAACATCATGCCGCACGGGTTCAAAATGGGTGCGCTGGGCGTAACCGTAGCGCAAGGTTCCGAGTTGATGCTGCTGAATAATCGTTTGACCGCGATCGACTGCGGGATGAAACAGATAAGTGTGATCGACGAAGAGTTGTCGCTGCTGTTTTTGGGCTAATTTGCAGAGTTCTATTGCTTCACTGAGGTTGAGGGCGAGGGGTTTTTCTACTAAGACGTGGTAGCCTTGTTGCAGTGCAGTGGTTGCGAGAGTGTAGTGTGTGGATGCTGGAGTGGCGATCGCCACAGCATCTAGTCCCGGCAATGCTTCCACTTGTGACAAATCGGTAGCTAGAATCACCGAGGGATGCAGATTAAACTGTTTTTGGACAGCCACCAATGAATCTCGATTCGGGTCTACTACCGCTAAAACTTCGCTGTTGGGATGTTCGAGAAAGTTGCGAATTAGGTTGACTCCCCAGCGGCCAGCACCCAATACAGCTATTCCGATTTTCATTGATAATAATTTCAAAAATCGCACAGCTATTATAACATAATTGGTAATTTTTTTAGGTTTTTTAATAAAAAAAATAGTTAGAACGAGGGCCATAAACAAGGTTTGTAGTGAGGACTTTAGTCCTTAAGGCGAAGGACTGAAGTCCTCACTACGAACCTTGTTTGTTACATTTTTTTTAAATTCTCAATTACGGACAATCAACTAATTTATTAAAAGCTGCCTGGGCCGCTGCTTGTTCGGCCGCTTTGATCGATCGACCTTTTCCCTCTGCTACCAACTCTCCCTGAATGTGAACCTCGGCGGTAAAACGATCCTCGCCGCCCTGTACTGTCCCGGTTTCTCGCACGCTATATTTGGGCAAAGTTTTATACTTGCCTTGAGTCAACTCCTGGAGGGCAGCTTTGTAGTTTTGGCGGGCGGGATCGCTGCGAATTTCCGCCGCTAGGCGCTGAAAGTGAGGATCGAGCCAAGGGCGAACTAATTCTAACGTCTGGGCACTCAAATAAAGGGCGGCCAGCAAGGCTTCCAAAGAATCTGCCAGTCTGGGCACTGCGCCTGTTTTGTCCGAGGCGGCGCTGCTGGAAACGATTAAATAGCGATCGAACCCGTAACTGTCAGCGATTTTAGCAAGGATGCGATCGCTCACCAAGATCGATCGAATAGCAGCAAATTCCCCCACCGCACAGTCAGGATAAATTTCAAACAACAATTCCGAAGCCGCCAGCCGCACCACAGCATCGCCGACAAACTCTAATTGCTCGTAATTTGCCTTAGCAGACGCACTAGCATGAGTCAAAGCCAAATCTACAAGATGCCATTTGATCGCAGCATCCTTCGGCAGCCCCAATTTTTCAATTAATATTTCAAGTTGCTTTTGGCGACCTGGATAAATCATACGATTTTAGATTTTAGATTTAGGATTTAGTTTTTTATACTTTAGACTTGAATTTTCAGATAATATTTTATAATTGCAGATTTCGCTTGCTGAATAATATCCGGGTTGGGAGCTTGTATAAAGTAGCATGAATTGTTGAAAAGAATATCAAATTCATTTTAATAAAAAAGCTTGTCATTACAAAACCAAATGTTCAGTTACCCAAATATTTCTGTGGGTGCTGATGGGCGAACCTTACCGAAAAATTGGAGGGGAAAAAGTCGGACATAAGCCGGGTTCTGTTCTCTCAACTGCAAGCAGTTTTCGAGGGCAGTTATCTATCTGGGACGCCTGTTACCAGACGCCTCAAGCGGTACCAAAGAACGGAACCGGTAAAAAACCAACCATAGTCCCTCCGACCTTGCTCCCAACCGGGGTTTACCTAGCCAGCACCTCTCGATGCTGCTGGTGCGCTCTTACCGCACCTTTGCACCCTTACCCCTAACACTTTGCGATTTTTGACGATCGATTTTTGATGCAATCTCCAATCTCCAATCTCCAATCTCTAAATGGGGGGCGGTATCTTTCTGTGGCACTATCCTCACGATCGCTCGCACTGGGCGTTACCCAGCAAGTTTGGTTTTTCGGGAGCCCGGACTTTCCTCAGACCAGCTTCCGCTAATCCGCAACCGCCTGCGCCTACTTTTTCCCCAGATTTATTGTACAGGAAGCCAGCGATTTTAGATTTTAGATTTTAGATTTTAGATTTACTTGCAGAATTGAATCTGGGAGCTTAAGAAGTTTTGATCGATGATATAGCCTTTCTCAAAAAAGTGAGGTATACCCGCGATTCCAATGCCCTGTTTGCCCTGTTTGCCCAATGCCCTATCCCCATGAGTACCTCATATGAGAGATCGAAAGGCTATATCAATGCCCAAATTAGGTACGTAGTTGCGCTTGGGCGCTCTTTCCTAATATTTATAAAGAGCGCCCAAGCGCAACTACGTACCTTGGCTCAAGTGCGAGCCGATCTTTGAGCGATACTTTTGGTAGTTTGAGATTTCCTATCCTGACAATAAAACCGCCCTGCTCTCCTAAAAAATGTCCTGGGTGGCGATCGCATTTTATCGAATTCCTGGGTTCAGTCATCCTTAAGAGTAGAAAAATTCTCAAACCAGCCGCGCCGCCAAAAAAAGTAAACTAAAGTAGAGGCGATCGCTAGCATCAGCCCCCAACAAAGTGGATAGCCAAAATACCAATTCAGTTCCGGCATATTCAACGGTGATTTCTCTGTATTGAAATTCATCCCGTATACTCCCGCCACAAAAGTTAGAGGAATAAAGATACTCGAAATCACCGTCAGCAGTTTCATAATTTCATTCATTTTATTGCCAACCGAAGACAGATAAACATCCATCAAACCCGAAGACAACTCCCGATAAGTTTCCACCATATCCATCACCTGCACCGTGTGATCGTAACAGTCGCGCAGATAAATTCGCACCTCAGGACTAATCAAATCGCTGCTATCGCGAATCAAAACATTAATTGCATCCCGCTGCGGCCAAATGGCGCGGCGCAGCGTCAGCAATTCTCGCCGGATTTTATAAATTTTTTCAAGAGTTTTTCGCGTTGGGCGCACCACCACTTCATCCTCTAACTCTTCAATCCGCTCTCCGTAAACTTCTAATACAGGGAAAAATCCATCTATAATCGAATCTAGGAGAGTATAAGCCAGATAATCTGCTTTGTGCTTGCGAATAGTTCCTTGTCCTTTGCGAATGCGAACTCGCACCGGGTCAAAACAATCATAGTCCGGTTCTTCTTGAACAGTTAGCAGGTAATGCTTGCCCAAAATAAAACTTACTTGTTCTTTATGAAAATTATCTGAATTTGGTTTAATCATCACCATCCAAGCAATGATTAAAAGGTGTTCTTCATAGTCTACAACTTTCGGTCGTTGAGGAACATTAACTACATCTTCCTGAGCCATAACGTGCAAATTAAATACTTCGCCCATTTGTCTCCAGGTTTCTTTGTTTCCCAATCCCAACATATCCACCCAAGAAACAGATTCTGTATCTAAATAGGCAGCAGCTTCTCTAGGATTTGCCAACTCGGCGCGGCTAGCTCCTGTCTCGCAATAGTCAATTAATATAATCTCAGGAGGTGGCGCATCGGGTTCTAAGTCGAGAGTTCCCGGCATCGCTCCTGGATCGTCATAAAAATAGTCAACGTAGGAATCATCATCATCTTTAATTGGTTTGGGAACGGCACTAGAAGTATGTATGCTTTTGTATACCATGTTGATATTTCCGAGTTTTGGAACATTTAATTAGACTATCATTTTTCCAGTATAACCATCAATTTTAAATAACAACTGTCCCAGGTCAACTGTCCCAGGTCAACTGACTAATTACCTTTGCTTAATAGGAATCTCGATCGCAAATTCAGTGCCACCACCGGGCGCGGAAATACAGTCCAGCTTGCCCCTGTGTCTTTCCACCACAATCTGGTAGGAGATAGACAGCCCCAAACCAGTACCTTTACCGACTGGTTTAGTAGTAAAAAACGGGTCAAATATCCGAGATTGAACAGACTCTGCCATTCCTGACCCGTTATCCGAAATTGCGATCGCCACCCGATTGTTCTCCAAAACCTCCGTGCGAATCCGAATCAAAGGAAATGCGTCACAAGCCAAAGGTAAAGTAGAAAAATTTTGCCGTTCCCCATCCGCTGCACTCGCCAATTCCAATTTTCTATTTCTGATATTTGCCAAAGCATCAATCGCATTACTTAGTATATTCATAAACACTTGATTTAACTGTCCGACATAGCACTGTACGGGTGGTAGCATACCATATTCTTTGACTATTTCAATCGGGCGATTTCTACCATTTTCTTTGAGTTTGTGTTGCAAAATTAATAGAGCGCTGTCAATTCCTTCGTGAATATCAACACGCTTAATATCAGATTCTTCCAGTCTGGAAAAATTACGCAAAGACAGAACAATTTCGCGAATGCGATCGGCTCCATTTTCAATTGAATTCAGCAGGCTCGGGAAATCCTCTTGCATAAATTCTACTTCTATTTCTTCAGCAAAATTCGCAATTTCCGTTACTGGTTGCGGGTAATTTTTTTGATACAAACTACACAATTGCAGCAAATTTTTTGCATACTCGTTAGCGTGAATAATATTGCCGTAAATAAAACTAACAGGATTATTGATTTCGTGAGCAATTCCGGCCACTAGCTGTCCCAAACTCGACATTTTTTCTGCTTGAATTAATTGAGCTTGAGTCCGGCCTAATTGTTGCAAGGTTTGCTCTAGTTCGCGATTTTTATCTTTTAATTCTGATTCGGCTTGTTTGCGCTTGGTAATATTGCGGGCGATAACTATTGCCTGATTCGAGTTAAAAGGTAGCAATCTCGCTTCATAGGTTTCTTCCCCAGACGGCATGGATAGGGAATACTCTAGACTAACTGGAGTTCTATTTTCGGCAACTTCCAGTAGAGCCTCTTCTAGCTGGCTAGCGGCGGTTGTTGGCAATATATCGGTCACTTGTTTGCCAAGAAAAGAGTCGGAATTCAGATACAAATCCGCTGAATTTCCTGACAAATAATCCAAAATAATGCCGTCAGCATTGAGGCGGAAATACTGATCCGGCAATGCTAGAAAAACAGATTCCAACTCAGAAGTTTTTTGGCGCAATGCTTCTTGGGCGTAGTAGCGATCGCTAATATCCAAAATCACCCCGTCCAAACAGGAAACGCTCCCATCGGCGTCGAACACTGGAGAACCTTTATCCCACACCCATTTAACCGTGCTGTCTGCTGCTAGCAAGCGGTATTCTAAATTATAAGACTGTTTATTTTCTATTCCTTGCCGAATAGTTGCTTCTACTTTTGCCAAATCTTCGGGGTAAATAATGCTAGCAAAAGTTCTGCCTTTGCTGTCCAAACGCGAAATAAAATCCCCAGCCGGGTAGCCCGCTATTAAGTAAATTGCCTCGCTAATAAAACTTGTAGAAAAATCGCAACGCCAGCGATAAACCACTCCAGGAATATTAGCAACCAAAGACCTAAATCTGGCTTCACTCCTACGCAAAGCTGCTTCCGATTCATGGCGTTTTGTAATATCGTTAGTAAAACCTAGCACTGCAAATATATTACCTTCAGCATCGCGCAGAGGGACTTTTTTGGTATCTAAAATATGTATTGAACCATCAGCAACAGTTGCAGCATCGCAGGGATTGTGGATGATTTCGCCTGCCAGTACAGCAGAATCATCTGTGCGAAATCCTCGGAGATTTTGTGCGGAGTTTCCAAATACTAGCTCTTCTGAAAATCCTAATTCTAAATCTGATTTGCCAATTATTTCTTCGACTGTTTTACCGATCGCTTCGGCTAAACTGTTGTTGGCTAAAATATAGCGAAATTGTTTATTCTTGGCAAAAATCCAGTCACTGGTTTTGTCGATTACCGTCCGCAGCAGTTGTTCCGAACGTTCGGTTTGTGCCAATGCTACTTGCAGTTCTACTTCCAGGCACTTGCGAGCTGTAATATTTTCAAATGCCACGCCTACGGAGTTGTTAGGTAACGGAAAAGCTTTAATAGAAAAAGCAAGAGTTATTTTTCCTGATTCGTCGCAGTCAATATCTTCAACTTCTACGGCTTTTTGAGTGCGAATTACTTCAGCAAATGCTTGGGGAATGTTTTTCGATCGCAAATGCGGAAAAATCTCGTCGATTGTCATGCCCAAAACGTCGGCCATTTCTAGCCCTGTAAACCTAGTGGCAGCGGGATTAGAGGCGATCGCCCTCAAGGTGCTATCATCTTCTATATTTTCCAAGTGATAGACGTACAAACCAATTTGCATATTCTCAACAATTTGGTCGTAGAGGCGCACGCTTTCGTCTACCTGCCTGCGTTCGGTAATATCTTCTGTAATCCCCAAAACGTACTGAGGATGGCCCTGAGCGTCGAGAATTGGCACTTTGCGGGTGTGTAGTATTCTCATACCTTTGTGGCGAGTCTGGATCGGCTCTTCGGCTATTTCTTTAACCAGAGATTGGTTGTGATGACTGGTCAATATTTCCCTGTCTTGAGCGGTAAAAACATCAGCTTGTTCTTTGGAGTAAATATCATAGTCATTTTTGCCGATCGCCTCTTGAGATGTCACACCTGCGATCGTTTCCCCCGCCTTATTCCACAGCACGAATTTTAGCGAAGAAGCATCTTTAGCAAAAACTCCCAAGGGCAGATTTTCTACTACGGAATTGAGGAACCCTCTAGCTGATTTTAATTCAGCTTCTGCACGCTTGCGTTCGATGCCTAAAGCGATGACATCGGCAACGGATCCTAAAGTTTCTTCAAAGGGTACTGTCAGCGACTGGTGGCTGACAATTACCATGACTCCCACTAGCCTTTCTTCGACAATTAAAGGATAGCCGGCGAAGGTAAGAATTTGCTTGGGGATTTGGCAATTTCCCCGATTGTGACTGCTGTCGATAATTGCTAATTGCGAACTGTGTGCTGGCGTGGCTTCCCCGCATTCTTGCTCCTCTAGCCCCAAATGATTCAGTTCAAATCGGCAGTCAAATAGTGGTTTTTGCTGTTCGGCGATCGAGTTAACCTTATTTTGAATAAATCTAGCAACCTCGTCTGTGCGGCTGTAGATTCCAGAGGTTGCTTGCAACTCGCAAATATTGTATTGAGAGTTAAAAGTCCAAATTTCAGCAGAGGCGACATCGAGATTTCGTACCATTGCTTCGCAACAGGGAAGCAGGATATCTTGAGGGTGTTTGGTGAGGGCAATACCGACATCGGCTACCATTGCTGTGAGGCGAGAAGCTTGGGCTTTTTCTGCTTCCAGCCGTTTGCGATCCGTGATATCTTCCACCAAAGAAAGCACTGTAAAAGTGTCGCCGCTGCGAATAATCGAGTTGAACCAACGACACCAAATAACTTGTCCGCATTTGGTTTTATTTTGATTGATTGAAGTATTGCCGTTACCGGAGGCTAGTTCGAGTTCGATCGCACTTACAGCCTCTCGATCGTCCTCGCAAACCAAGTCCAAATCGCCGAAATGCTTGCCCAGCATATCATCGGAAGTCCAGCCAAAGATTTCTTCAGCACGTTTCGACCACTGAACGATCCGAAAATTCTCATCCCAGCCTACCATTGCCAGGGGACTGTTAGCTGCATTCAACCACAGTAAATGATTCGAGCGACGCAACTGTTGAGTTTTCTGCTGCTGCCAGCGGTAGTGTCTGGTGATATCTCTACCGACACCCAAAACCCGCATCTGGTTGGTAGAGACATCCAGCGCTGGCGTGTAAGCCGTTTCGTAGATTTTAATCCCCCCGTCTGCCGCCGTCACCTCGTGAATTGCCAGCTTTTTTTCCCCTGTGATAAATACTTGTTGCAGGCAGGAATCAATCTGAGAGATTATATTTTTTAGAGCTGTATTATTGGGATATAATTTCAACAATTCCCGATTCGTTTTGTTGACTGCTTCAGCCGGCTCCAATCCCATCCAAGCAGCAGCTACAGGATTAATCGATATGTACTTTTGCTGTCGATCGCACTCTAGGAAAGCATCAACAGAGTCAGAGAAAAAAGACTGTAACGAGTTGATAACTTCCTGCATGGGTATTTTTTGATCACTTGCAAGTTAAGCTTTAAATTTTTCCTAAAGTTAGTTTAACTCACTCAAATATTTTTTCGCACTTTACTGCTGGCGTTCCCGGTACAATTTTCGGCCCGTTCCCTATAATACAAAAAATTTCAGGAAATAGTATGTTTTGGAATATAACTTAATTAGAGCATCTGCTCTTTTTTTCAACAAGACGCATCGGATACAAAAGGGAGAGGGGTTCAACAGTTGACAGTTGACAGTTGACAGTTGACAGTTGGGGGAGAGATAGGGAGATAGGGAGATAGGGAGAGGGGGAGAGATAGGGAGAGGGGGAGAGATGGGGAGAGGGGGGAGAGAGAGGGGGTGGGCGCATTCGTGTCAACTCAAGGCTGGAACCATTGATAAATCTCGCTTTTATCGGAGGTGAGATCCCCCTAAATCCCCCTGATTGTTGGGGGACTTTGAGTGCTTCCGGTTCCCCCTTTTTTAACGGGGGCTAGGGGGGATCGGAGGGCTTAATCGTCTATCCGAGGGATCCCCCTAAATCCCCCCTGATAGTCGGGGGACTTTGAGTGCTTCCGGTTCCCCCCTTTTTAAGGGGGGCTAGGGGGGATCGGAACATTAGACGTTAAGTTGACAATAATGGACT
The DNA here is from genome assembly GCF_020883145.1 of Microcoleus sp. CAWBG27. Taxonomy (NCBI): domain Bacteria; kingdom Bacillati; phylum Cyanobacteriota; class Cyanophyceae; order Oscillatoriales; family Microcoleaceae; genus Microcoleus; species Microcoleus sp. CAWBG27. The sequence continues at coordinate 23,379 of NZ_JAHREU010000020.1, read as the reverse complement.
ACATCATGCCCATGCCGCCCATGCCGCCCATGCCGCCCATGCCGCCCATGCCGCCCATGCCGCCCATGCCGCCCATGCCGCCCATGCCGCCCATGTCGCCCATGTCGCCACCAGCTTTTTTCTTCTCGGGTTTTTCGACAATTACAGCTTCAGTGGTCAAAACCATGCCAGCAATGGAACCGGCATTTTGTAAAGCCGATCGCACTACCTTAGCCGGATCGATAATTCCAGCGGCAATCATATCTTCGTAAACGTCGGTGAGAGCGTTGTAGCCAATGTTCAATTCGCTAGCCCGCACTCGCTCGATCGCGATCGAACCTTCAACACCGGCATTATCAGCGATTTGACGCAAAGGTGCTTCCAAAGCTTTTGCAACCAAATCAGCACCAATTTGCTCTTCAGCGTCTAAAGTGCTTCTGATGGCATCAATTTTTGTAATCAGGTGAATCAGCGTCGTGCCGCCTCCAGCGACGATACCTTCTTCCACAGCAGCTTTAGTAGCGTTGAGGGCGTCTTCAATGCGGAGTTTGCGATCTTTGAGTTCGGTTTCGGTAGCTGCGCCTACTTTAATTACAGCAATACCGCCAGCAAGTTTGGCAATGCGTTCGGTTAATTTTTCCTTGTCGTAGTCAGAATCCGTCGCTGCTAGCTGCTTGCGGATTTGCTCGATCCGTGATAGCACGTCTGCTTTGTGTTCGTCGCCAGCGACAATGATGGTGTTTTCTTTGTCGATCGTAATTTTGCGGGCGGTACCGAGCATTTCTAGTGTTGCGGTATCAATGCTGAGTCCGACTTCTTCAGAAATCAGTTGACCGCCGGTCAGAACGGCGATATCTTGTAGCATGGCTTTGCGTCGCTCGCCAAAACCAGGAGATTTGGTAGCTGCGATATTCAATACACCGCGTGCTTTGTTGATGACCAAAGTTGCCAAAGCTTCACCTTCAATATCTTCGGCGATAATGATCAGCGGTGAACCGGTGCGGGCAACTTTTTCAAGAAGCGGAATTAGTTCTTGAATGGAGTTAATTTTTTTGTCGGTAATCAGGATGCGAGCGTTTTCGTACTCAACTTCCATGCGATCGTTGTTGGTGACGAAATACGGGGAAAGATATCCGCGATCGTACTGCATCCCTTCGACAACTTCCAATTCTGTCAACAGAGATTTCGACTCTTCAACAGTAATGACGCCATCTTTGGTGACTTTTTCCATTGCTTGAGCAATCATGTCGCCGACTTCTTCGTCGTTACCGGCGGAGACAGTGGCGACCTGAGCAATGGCAGATCCTTCAACTGGTTTCGCTAATTTAGCGATTTCTAGGACTAAATGGGCGATCGTTTTTTCAATCCCGCGGCGCAGTGCGACTGGATTGGCGCCTGCTGCGACATTCTTCAAACCTTCGCGAATGAGGGATTGGGCAATCACGGTAGCGGTGGTGGTGCCGTCGCCTGCGATATCTTTAGTTTTGGAGGCGACTTCTTGAATTAAGCGAGCGCCAGCATTTTCGAGAGGATCTTCGAGTTCAATTTCCCTAGCAACGGTGATACCATCGTTAACGATTTGGGGAGTGCCGAATTTCTTTTCGAGTAGGACATTCCGGCCTTTGGGGCCCAAGGTGATGCGGACTGCATCGGCGAGTTGATTGACGCCGCGTTCCAGTGCCCGCCGAGATTTGTCGCTAAATGCAACTATTTTGGTCATGTTTGTCTCCTTGCGCTTACATTAGCAAATTTAGCACTCTCTGACTCTGAGTGCTAAGTCGATCGACTTTAGATTGTAGCGTGTCCCTCAGAAGTGTGGGGCTGGCGGGGGCGGATTTGGGGGAGCAGTCGGGGTGAGTAGAGGACGGCACTGCGGTTTCCCCGCAGATATAATGTTATTTGTGCCATTGCGGGCGATCGGATGGAGTGTCAACTGTCCACTGTCAACTGCTATACGTATCAACGGTTAAATTCGGGTACTAACTGTCAACTGTCAACTGTCAACTGTCAACTGTCAACTGTTATACCTATGGCTCGTTATTCTCGACTGCAAAAACTCATTTCTTATATGCGCCCGCACTGGAAACCCACATTCTGGGGCGTTTTTTCGCTATTAATTGTCAATGCTGTAGGCGTTTATATTCCCCTGCTGATTCGGAATGCAGTTGACACACTCCAAGTGGCGACTAAATTTGACCAAGTTTTCAACTACGTGATACTGATTCTCGTACTAGCTTCAATCATGTGGGGAATTCGGATGGCATCGCGGATTCTGCTGTTTGGCGTCGGGCGTCAAGTAGAATTTGACCTCAAACAGCAAATATTTAATCATTTATTAACATTAGAACCGTCTTATTTTGCTGCCAATACTGTAGGGGATTTAATTAATCGCGCTACTTCCGACTTGGACAATATTCGCCGCTTGGTGGGTTTTGCAGTGCTGAGTTTGGCGAATACAGCCTTTGCTTATGCTTTGACTTTGCCGGTGATGCTGGGGATTAATGTACGGCTGACGCTGTTGGCGATCGCAGTTTATCCATTAATGCTAGTTTTGGTACAGTTATTTAGCGACAAACTTCGCATCCAGCAACTAGCCGTGCAAGAAGAACTCTCGGCAATGAGCGATTTAATTCAAGAGGATATGAGCGGAATGTCCGTAATTAAAATCTATGCTCAAGAAGAAAATGAACGTCGAGCTTTTCGCGATTGTAACGCCAAGTTGCTATCAGCCAATTTGACATTAGCCCAAACTAGAAACTTTATTTTTCCACTGCTGGGCGGTTTGGCAAGCATCAGTTTGCTGGTGCTGCTTTCTGCGGGTGGCGGAGCAATTGCTAAGGGCGACATTAGCATCGGCGATTTTGTGGCGCTGCTAATTTATGTCGAGCGTTTGGTATTTCCCACGGCGCTGTTGGGTTTCACAATTACTGCTTACCAGCGCGGAGAAGTCAGTGTCGATCGCATTGAATCAATTTTAACTGTGGAAGCGCAAATTAAGGATGCTCCCGATGCAGCGGACTTGCCAAGTCCCGTCAAAGGTGAAATAGTCGCTCGCAATTTGAATTATACCTATCCCGGTGCTAAGATACCCGCGCTCAAAGATGTCAATTTTACCATCAAACCGGGCGAAACAGTCTCGATTGTTGGGGCGATCGGTTCTGGTAAATCAACCTTGGCCAATGCCCTGCCGCGCTTGCTGAATATCGATGCAGGTGAGTTGTTTGTAGACGGGCAGGATATTACCGAGGTGAAGTTGAGGGAGTTGCGCGGGGCGATCGCCTACGTGCCCCAAGAAAGCTTTTTGTTCGGTACTACCATCAAGAATAACATCCGCTACGGCAATCCTTTAGCAGAAGAGCCAGAAATTGAAGCAGCCGCGAAACAAGCACAAATACACCCAGAAATCCTCAACTTTCCGCAACAGTACAAAACAGTTGTCGGCGAGCGCGGCATTACCTTGTCCGGCGGACAAAGGCAAAGAACAGCATTAGCTAGAGCCTTGTTAGTTGACGCTCCAGTGCTAATTTTAGATGATGCTCTTTCCAGCGTAGACAATCAAACTGCAACCGATATTTTACAGAACTTGGCAACCGGAACCGATCGCAAAACCGTAATTTTCATCTCGCACCAAATGTCAGCCGCCGCCAGTGCCGATCGCATATTTGTCATGGAAAAGGGAGAAATAGTGCAAAGCGGCACTCACGCAGAATTGGTAAAGGAAACAGGGCTGTATCAGTATTTATGGAACCAGCAAAAACTAGAAGAATTGCTGCATTAAAGGTTCGTAGTGAGGACTTTAGTCCTTCTTCCGACAGGTTCGTAGTGAGGACTTTAGTCCTTCTTCCGACAGGTTCGTAGTGAGGACTTTAGTCCTTCTTCCGACAGGTTCGTAGTGAGGACTTTAGTCCTTCTTCCGACAGGTTCGTAGTGAGGACTTTAG
>NZ_JAHREU010000020.1:0-19360 GCF_020883145.1 Microcoleus sp. CAWBG27 | reverse complement strand
TCCTTCTTCCGACAGGTTCGTAGTGAAGACTTTAGTCCTTCTTCCGACAGGTTCGTAGTGAGGACTTTAGTCCTTCTTCAGTTTCGTAGTGAGGACTTTAGTCCTTCTTCCGACAAAGGAAAAAGGACTGAAGTCCTCACTACAAACTGGAATTTAGTCCTTCTTCCGACAAAGGAAAAAGGATTGAAGTCCTCACTACAAACTTAAGCTTAGTTAACTTAGTTATTTATCAAATATAGTCGTGGGAAATCAAACTTCTCATCCTTCAAGCCTCTCCAGCAACAACGATTCACCGGGAAATCGTCCCATCAAAATCATGCCCCTAGGCGACTCAATTACCGATGGATACTTCGTACCAGGAGGATATCGCATCGACTTACAGCCTGCAATGGAGAATCGAGGCTATGCTATTGAGTTTGTCGGTTCCCTAAGCAACGGCCCCGAAACCTTACTCTCTCAGCATCACGAGGGACATTCCGGTTGGCGGATCGAAGAAATTTGCGATCGAGTTGCTGATTGGCTGCAAACCTTCCAACCGGATATTATTTTGCTCCTCATCGGCACCAATAATATCGCACAATTGCATCAAGTGGAAACTGCAAGCTATTACCTCAACCAATTACTCGATCGCATTTTTCAAACAGCACCCAATGTCAAACTCTTTCTCGCTTCAATTCCGCCGATGTCTGAACCCACCTTAAATCAGCGAGTTATACAATACAATCAAAAGAGCGAGGACTTAGTCAAGGAAAAACAACAAGCAGGGAAGCCCATAGATTTTGTTGATTTATATAAGATCCTCAGCCTAGACGATCTCCCCGATGGCGTTCATCCCAACCGAGAAGGATTTCGGAAAATGGCTGGTGCTCTGGAAGCTTGTCTGTCAGCGCACCTAAGTTAACCAATTCCCGATGCTGGATGAGACTCAGTTTACAATCGTCGCTTTCGCATCATAAAGTGTCGGATGTGACTACTAAAAGAAGTCATAAATAATATGTCAGGATATCTAAAAATATTACAAAAATAGTATAATGAATATATCTACTCTAACCCAATAATACCGAATCATGCTCGCAGAAGCAAACGCCACAGTCTGGCCTAGTCTAATTACTGTTTCAGCATTAATTCTCTATTTCATTGTTACCATCAACGTCGGCAGAGCCAGATTCAAATACAAAGTTTCTCCCCCGCAGATGACCGGAAACCCGGACTTTGAACGAGTGTTGCGAGTTCAGCAAAATACCTTAGAGCAAATGATTCTATTTTTGCCCTCGCTATGGCTGTTTTCGCAATTTGTCAGCCCACTTTGGGCCGCCGGTATCGGTGCAGTTTGGATAATTGGACGCATTTTGTTTGCTTGGGGTTACTATCAAGCTGCCGAAAAACGAGCGGCAGGATTTGGCATTAGTACCTTAGCCACTTTAGCTCTGTTGGGCGGTTCCTTAATTGGCACAATCATGTCGCTGCTGAAAGTTTCACAGCTATAATTGATATTAGTAGGGTGCGCCTCGCGCACCTTTTTATGTAAATCTAACTCTTTCAATCTCGTTCAGGATTAAATATGTCAGAAACAAATAAACCCGTATTTCAAATTAACCAGCAACTTTTTCAACAGCTTACCGAGTGGCAAGAAAAACTCGCACTAGAAGATGAATTAGCCAGCGAGTCAGAAGAAGAAAAACAAATAGAGGTAAAAAGTCCTCCCGATAGTGATGAACAGCATTCTCAAACAAATAATTCCTAGCTGGTGGCTAGCAGCATCCTTGGCATTTCCGGCTGCTGTCTCGGCTCAATCGGTGACACCAAGCCAAATTCAGCAAATCAATAGCGGTTTGTTTCGTTCTAACTCTCAAGATTTCTTTCAGCAAGGAAACCGCCAAATAGAAAGGGAAATCGCAGCTTTGTTGCGAAAAAATACCACTTCCCAAGATAAGATTCTGGAGATTGATGAAAAATTGCTTTCTGAGCTTTGTGACGAAGATTTTCAAGTGTCCTCGCGGTATTTTGATAATTTTAATTGGGTTCAGGCTAGCAGTTTGAATCGAAAATTAAAAGAGATTTGCAGACAAAAATAACATAACAATGCTATCATATCCGGTCAATGACCATCATAAAAACGGCTCGCACGTGCAGAGTTAAGTTGGTACGTGCGAACTAATCTGATTGAGGTTAATCGCTCGGACACGATATGAGGTCAAGATTAAAGTGTTGGCGTTAATGGATAAAGAAGTAATGACAAAATTGAAACTAGCTATGCTGGAAGCGGAAACGGTGGCTCAGTTGGCTGCGATTATTATTGATTACACTCATGAGGAAATGATGCTGGTTTTTCACGATCTTGAATGGGAACAGCAGGCTAGAATTAAGGATATTTGGAAGAGTGTTTGAGGGCTGGCGCATTTAGGACTAAGGATCGCAAATTAAATAATTTACACTCTTGAAAGTGGGATGGGCGTCCCGCCCGTTCTTTCATGACGGGCGGGACGCCCCTCCCACAATAACCATCAAGTTTTACAGCCTTTCTCAACAAGGTAAGGTATGCGTGATAGCTTGTATAACCGCTTAGACTAAGAGGGCTGAAGCCCAACAACATACCTCATCTTTCTGAGAACCGCTATAAGTTATTTAATTGTCATTTCTAAGCTAGGGATTCGAGACACAATTGACGGAAATGATCGCCGCGCTGCTCGAAGCTTTGGTATTGATCGAAGCTGGCGCAGGCTGGCGAAAGCAGTACGACTTTAGCTTTGTTTTGTTTGCCTAATTCTGCGGCTCTGGGAATTGCTCTTTCCATTGTTTCGACGATTTCCCAAGCGTTATAATTTGCTTGTTCCAGCCGATCGCTAAAAATGCCCGCTGCATCCCCAATTAACAGCACTGCAACAGCCTTCGCCTTAATTGTATCAATCCAAGCGCGATCGTCGCCCTCTTTGGGATCGCCACCCGCAATCAAAATCGCCGGCGCGCTGACAGCAGCTAACCCGACTTGCGCCGCATCGTAATTAGTCGCTTTGCTGTCGTTGATGAAATCTATGCCTTCCCAGGTGCGGATGTGTTCGAGGCGGTGCGCCACTCCGGGGAATTTCGCGATCGCCCGGGCGATCGCACTTTGATCTATCCCCGCCAAATTAGCCGCCGCCACAGCCATCAACAAATTTTGCAAATTGTGTTCGCCCACCATCCGCAAAGACTCAGCAGGCAAAATTTTATCGCCTTGAGCGATTACCCAACCGTCTTCGATGTAGGCTCCAAAACTGCGTTTTCCCAACAATTCTTTTTCACCTTTGACACTCGTCCAACACGCATCCGGCCAAATGTCAACTCCTTGCTGCCGCAAACCAGGATCGTCACCGTTGATGATTTGCAATTCCGAATTTTTTAGCAAATGGGCTTTAATGTTGTAGTAATTTTCTAAAGTTTTGTGGCGGCTGAGGTGATCCGGCGTCAAAGTCGTCAAAACTCCGATGCGCGGCGCTACAGACGGCGATGATTCTATCTGATAGCTGCTGATTTCTGCGATTACCCAATCCGGCGGTTTCTCGGCTAAAGCTAATTCGCACGCAGCATAGCCAATGTTGCCGCAAGCGGGAGCATAAAGCCCTGCTTCGGCAAAAATCGCAGCAATTAAAGCAGTAGTTGTAGTTTTGCCGTTAGTACCAGTAATTGCTACCCAAGGAGATTTGAGATAGCGCCACGCGAGAGCCATTTCTCCGATGGTTTCAATTCCCAATTCTCGGGCGCGTACTAATGCTGGAATATCCCAAGGAACGCCCGGACTTACTACTACTAATTCTATGGATTTGTCAGGTTCAAAAGATTTACCTAACTCTAGGTTGATGCCTTCGTTAGCTAGTTGCTGTTGTTGTTCGAGCAAGTTTGGGGAAGATGAGCGATCGCTCAGCGTTACTTCCCATCCTTCGCGTTTGAGCAGTCTGGCGGCGGCAATTCCTGATTTTCCTAATCCAATTATATGAGCGATCGGCATAAGTTATGTGATGGAGCGAATTTCTCTGGTTTTATAAGTTTATATCTTAACCTTGCATGAATTTTTGCCTATTGGCCATTATGCTTAATTTACGAAAAAAGGTATGTTGTTGCGCTTAAGCGCTCTTATTTATATAGATGAAAGAGCGCTGAAGCGCAACTACGTACCTCGTCTAAAATCGATTGACGATCGCCCTAAAGTCAGCCAACACCCGCTATATAAGAAAGAGCGCTGAAGCGCAACAACGTACCTTTATGTATGAAAGAGCGCTGAAGCGCAACTACGTACCTCGTCTAAAATCGATTGACGATCGCCCCAAAGTCTGCCAACACCCGCGCGTGATTCCGCAACAAACCCAGTAAATTCAAGCGATTGCGCTTAATTTCAGGGTCGGGATCCATCACCAAAACGCTTTCTGGGCCGTCAAAAAAGCTGCTTACAGCGGGAGCAATCTCAGTCAAACTGTCTACCAACTGTTGGTAATTCCGAGTTTGCTTCGATAGCAGAGTTTGCGGCACTAACTGCACCACAGCATCGTAAAAAGCTTGTTCGGAAGACTTTTGAAATAACTCGGGTTTCACTGCCGTTTTCGGTTCCAATTCTACCTTATCCAAATCACCTTGAGCCGCCAAACGAGTGGAACGGTTGACTGTTTCGTAAATCAGATCCAAAGTCTTGTCATTGCGGATTTGTTGCAGGAAAATTGCTCTTTCCAGCGCGTCCAACAAATCTCTCAATGCTCGTTCAGTATATTCTGGGTCGTTTTCTCCCAAAACAGCATTCACTAAATCGTAATCTACGTTATTTTCTTCTTGCAACAAGGTGCGAATTCTTTGCAGGAAAAACTCGTATAATTGCGATAGCAACTCCGCCGATGTTTGGGGGCGCACCGCGGTAAATTCTGCGACAACTTCTGCAAGTAGTTGGTGCAAATTGATTGGTAACTGAGCCGCCCAAATAATGTTAGTTATTGCATTGGCTGCGCGGCGCAGGGCGAAGGGATCGGAGGAACCACTCGGCAGCATTCCCAAGCCGAAGATGCTGACTAATGTATCTAATTTATCGGCGATTGCGACAACTTGACCTGTGAGAGTTTGCGGCAAATTATCGCCCGCACCTTTGGGCAAATAATGCTCAAAAATTGCTGTGGCTACGGCTTCCGGTTCGCCGCAGGCTAAGGCGTATTTCTGCCCCATGATTCCTTGCATTTCGGGAAATTCGTAAACCATTTGGGTTACGAGGTCGGCTTTGCAAAGCAATGCTGCTCTTTCTATGTAAGCTTGTTCTGCTGCTGTGATTTGCAGTTGCTTGGTGATGAGAGAGGCAATCTTGCACAGTCGATCGACCTTTGCGCGCACTGTCCCCAAATCTTCCTGGAAAGTGACCGTCTCCAACTTTGGCAAATAATCCTCTAGAGGCTTTACCAAGTCTGCTTTGTAGAAAAACTGACCGTCTGCCAATCTCGCCCGCACGACTCGCTCGTTACCTGCGGCAATTATCGCCGATTTTGCCGGATCGCCGTTGGAAATTGTAATGAAATAGGGGAGGAGTTCGGGGAATTCTGGGCTTTTGAGAATTGGAAAATAGCGCTGGTTGGTGACGATAATTGTGGTGATTACTTCCGGCGGTAACATCAAAAAACCGTCGTCAAATTTGCCGACTACGGCGTTGGGCCATTCTACTAAGTCGGTAACTTCTTCTAACAAATCTTCGGTAATGTCGGCGTAACCGCCTTGTTTGGTGGCGGCGGCTTCTACTTGTGCTTGAATTTGGATTTTGCGCTGCGTGCGATCGACTTCCACGCCAGCAGCTCGCAGACACTCGACATAATTCTCGGCTTGCGGAATCGAAACCCCCTCCTTACCAGGGGTGTACAACACCCGATGTCCTTGGGAAATGCGATCGCTCTCGACGGTATCCGAGCCGCTCACTAAGGTAATTGGGAGTACAGTATCATCAAACAGTGCCACGATCGATCGAATCGGGCGCGGAAACTTCAAATCTCCGTCAGCCCACCGCATAAATCTTTTGCCTTCTAACTTATTAATCCACTGCGGCACAAGTTCGACCAAAATATCCGCCGTCATCCGCCCCGGAATCTGTTTGAGAACAAACACAAAATCGCCTTTATCGGTAGCGCGAACTTCCAAAGCATCGATTTCTACGCCTTGTTTTTTCGCAAAACCTTCGGCTGCTTTCGTAGGTTTGCCATCTTTAAAAGCCGAACTTGCGGGCGGCCCTTTTACCTCTTCTTCTCTGTCTAATTGCTTGAGTGGCAGTCCTTTAACAAGAACGGCCAAACGTCTCGGAGTTGCGTATACATTAATTGAGTTATTTGTCAAAGATTGTTCTGCCAGAGTTGCAGGTACGAGTTCCTGCCACTGTTGGACGCTACCTGCAACAAAAGATGCGGGCAATTCTTCGGTACCGAGTTCTAATAAAAAGTTAGGCATATAACATAGTTAGGTAGTTTTGTCAATAGGCAATTCATTTGCCCGTTCAATCATTACAAAAATTAGCGATCGGCAATCAAAAAAAGCCTGGAATGGCGATCGCGATAACATTACAGAATGATTTTACTGGTGTGGAACTCTAATTAGATTCAAAAAAGAGTCAAATGACCAGCATACCACGTAAAATCGGGGTGAAAGACAATAGCTCAACACCTCATGACTTTGGCGGAAAGACTGGCACAAGATTGGAAGGCGCGACTGGAACAAGATTGTCCGCAGGAGAGTTCTAGCACTCGCGAGAGTGTTGTCCGCTGGCTGTTGGGAGACAAGCCAGAAAGATTTGACTCTCTCAATCCGACTCAACTCGCTGTTGCTTCTGGGGCGATCGACTTTTTATATCGAATTTTGCAGCAGCGGTATCTAGGAGTAGCGCCAGAAAGAGCTTACCGCAACTTGATCGGGCGCCTGGGCGGTTTGGTGGTGCTCCGACAAAAAATCCAAGCGTGGGTTTCGTTGAGTCGCGACAGACAGCGCAGTGCGGTAGAGGTACTGCAAGAAGTGATTCAGGAAATGCTGAATTCCGATCGCTACCTCCAGCAGCAAGTCGCCTGGATTGCCGAATGCACAACAGATAAACGCTTGCGAAATGCTTTGCTGCTAGCGAGCACAGAAGAATACTGCTTGCGGCCGATTCGCAACCAGCCGCTGCTGGTGTACCGCTTCGTCAACTACCTGCGGCGTTCCCAGCGGGGCGGGTTGACGCAAGTCCCGGCGGGAGATTGGGTGCGGCTGGTGTCGGAACAGGTTCTACCTGACGATACAGACGAACCGCTCAGCCTGCTAGACGAACAGGCGATGTCGGATTATCGAGAACATCAAGCTTGGGAAGAACGGCAAACTCAGCGGCAGATTGTCCAACAAGAATTTGAGAATTACTTGACTGCTGAAGTCGATCCGCTGGCTTCGCGATGGCTGCGGCTTTACCTGCAAGGCCGTTCCCAAGAGGCAATTGCTGAGGATTTGAAGGTGCCGGTCAAACAAATTTACCGCTTGCGAGAAAAAGTCAGTTACCACGCGATTCGGGTGTTTGCGGTCAAACAAGCACCAGAATTAGTTGCTAACTGGCTGGAAATTTCGCTCCAAGAACACAGTTTGGGCTTGACTCCCGCCCAGTGGCAGCAATATTTACAAGATCTCACGCCGGTGCAGCGACAGTTGATAGAATCGCTCAAAGCAGGGAGAAGTGTAGAGACGATCGCCTCTGAATTAAAGTTAAAAACCAATCAAGTCATCGGCGAGTGGAGCAAACTCTATTTAGTAGCTCAATCCCTCCGAAACGAGTAGATTGTTCAACAGTTGACCTGGGACAATTGACCGCTTGACAGTTTGATAGCGACCTCTACCTCGAAGTTCGAGGATTGGAGTAATGAATAGCCCGATCTTAATTTCTCCCGATCGGGTGGGCGGGCTTTCAACCAATTCTTTTTGGTAATGAGTGGCAGGCAATTGCTAATTGTTAATTGGCGGTAGGAATTTTCCGAATTCGCGCTACAAATCAATTCCCCAACAGCCGCGCTGGTGCTGCGAGTTTCTCCGTGGAAACCGCGATCGATCGTTCGATCGCGATCGAATCAGGTAATATCGATCGGGATATCGCAACTGCTACCGCGATCCACCCAAAAACGGATACCGTCCCACGTACTTAAATCGTGCTGATCCCCAAATTTTAGACCAAAGATCCACATCCCAGATTCATCTAAAGGAGTCAATCTAAAATCTAAAATCTAAAATTGACGGACGATCGCGATCGGGGATGCTCACCGTGAACTCCGTGGAGTAAGATATTAGAAGGACGATCGCATGAATCAGGATTTTTGAACCAATCCTCAATTCAGCAGTTACCGAAAAGCGAGAGGAAAGCCCCTGACTTCAGGCATGGGGATGAACTCGATTGCGACGACCGTCGCCTAGAATCTTCAGATTGCCCTTGTCTATTAATTATTTTTGCGCTATAGTAGTTAGCGTAAGACCAAGTAAATCGATGCTAGTTTTTGAGTTCAAAACCTACGGAAAGTTAGAGCAGTTCGCAGCTATTGACGAGGCAATTCGTACTGTGCAGTTTATTCGGAATAAGTGCATTCGCTTGTGGATGGACGATCCGAAAACAGGAAAGTACGATTTGAGCAAACAAAGTGCGGTATTGGCTCGCGAGTTTTCGTTTGCGGACAAACTCAATTCAACTGCTCGTCAAGCAGCGACAGAGCGTGCTTGGTCGGCAATCTCGCGTTTTTATGACAACTGCAAAGCCAAGGTTTCTGGAAAAAAAGGATACCCAAAATTCCAGAAAGATAATCGCTCGGTTGAATATAAAGCATCGGGATGGAAACTAGCTGACGATCGCAAATCGATAACGTTCACCGATAAAAATGGGATTGGTAGATTAAAAATGAAAGGCACTCGTGACCTGAATTTCTATCAACCAGACCAGATTAAACGGGTGAGATTAGTAAAGCGTGCGGATGGCTACTACGTTCAATTCTGCATCCAAATAGAGCGAGAAGAAAAGATAGAACCAACTCATAAAACTATCGGTTTAGATGTTGGGTTAGAGTCTTTTTATACCGATTCGTTGGGCGACAAGGTTGAAAACCCTCGGTTTTACCGAACTGGTGAACAAAAAATGAAACGGTCGCAAAGACTTGTTTCTCGCAAAGTCAAAGGCTCTAACAATAGACGTAAAGCTAGAGTAAAATTAGCTAGAGTTCACCTCAAAATAAGTAGGCAACGCAAAGACCATGCTATCAAATTGGCGCGGTGCGTAATCACATCTAACGATGTAGTAGTCTACGAAGATTTGCGGATCAAAAATCTGGTTAAAAATCATTGTCTAGCTAAGTCAATTAATGACGCTGGATGGTATCAATTTCGAGTTTGGCTAGAGTATTTTGGTAAGGTATTTAAACGGGCAACTATTGCGGTGAATCCTGCCTACACGTCCCAAGAATGCTCTAGCTGTGGATCCATTGTGAAAAAGTCATTGTCTGCGCGCACTCATATTTGTCAATGCGGCTGTAAGTTAGATCGCGACCACAACGCTGGTATTAACATCCTTAACTTAGGATTGGGTACGGTAGGGCATACCGGAACCTTTGCGCTTGACGCAAGCAACGCTTCTGGAGAATCGACCTCTATTCTAGTTGGTGCAAACCTACTTGGGTAAGTTGGCTCGCTGAGAGAAGAATCCCCCGCATTCATGCGCGGGGAGTGTCAACCGTCAATCATCGGTTGTGGTGTATCTATCATACTTGGGCATTAAGATAGAATTTGATCTTTGCCAGCCACGGGAATCAATCTGGGGCGATCGATGATATTTCGTCGATAGTGCGCCCGCCATCATCTAGTTGTCAATCCTTCTGTATAATTTGAAACTGGAATACAGCATAGAGAAAATTCTGAGACTCAAGATTTTTCTTTCATCAAATCTTCCGGTTTTGATATGAATACCTCCGTCAGGGAAGTTGCAGGGTTGAATTTTATAAATAAGGTTGGCGCGGCGCGATCGATCGCGCTTCCGACTACAGAGAAGCTAATGGTACATACATCTTCAACAGACTCGGCGACTACAATGGACTCCGATCGAATATTTCAACTAATCGATACAGTTGTTCCCTTTGAAGCTTGCCTTTACTATCAAGTTTTGCCTTTATCTCTAGAAGGCAATCTATTTAAATTGGGCGTAGTCGATGTGCAAGATGACTCCGCTTTGGACTACGTGCAGCGGATTTTAGCATACATGAATTGCTCGGTGACAACGGAGCAAATTGCCCCGGAAACTCAGCGTTCGATGCTCTCAGCTTACTTGCTCCACGGGAACCAAGTCAGAGAACCCAGCCTGACAGAAACCACACCAGCCCCAACACCGATACCAGCCCCAACACCAATAAATCCCGCACCAACAACATCAAGCTCCGAAGCAGACACCCTGCTGTCTGTACCCCAACCCTCCATTCGGGTTCCCGAGGGGTTGAAACCTCCCGATGCTCAGGTTTTGCTGACGCCGACAGAACTTTCGGTTTTGGATGTCGAGGCCGTGCACTTGTCAAGCCCCGTCGAAGTTTTGGCAACTTTACCCGCGCCCCAACTGCTGCAAGAATTGCTCGGTAGAGTGCTCGTAGACGGTATCGGTAGGCTGTTTTTTGAGAGACACCAGTCCCAAGGTAGGATTCTTTGGAGTCAAGACGGCGTTTTGAAATCGATCCTCGAAGGTCTCTCTCCCTTCCTGTTTCAAGAAGTCATCGACGAGTTGAAACGGCTGACAGATATGCCTGTTTCCCCAGTGGAACATCCCAAACAAGTCGAAGTAGAACGCATCTATGGAAAAACTCATTTGCTGTTGCGCTTGCGAGTAATGCCCGTGGGCGGCAAGGAAGAGGCCACGCTGCAAGTCTTGCGGGGAGCAGCGTTGAGGTTTTACCAGCAGCAGCAATTGTCTACTCTGAGTCGAGATGCGCTGCAACTGGCCAAAGAATTGCAGCGGAAAGTGAATCAAATTCGCGATCGTACTCGGCTTTCTCCTTTACCTTTGGAAGGTTTACCCGCTTTGGAACAAGTTGTCAGAAATGTTGACGACCAACTTGAAGCTTTGATGCAGGCACAGAATCCCGAGGACTTCTAATTAGAAATAGTTGTAAGTTTTGAAATTTCTTTAACTCAAATCTAGCCCGATCAAATAAATAACAATAATTAGGTTGGTAGTGAGGACTTTAGTCCTTCCTCATCGAACTGAAGAAGGACTAAAGTCCTCACTACCAACCTATAATCATAATAATTAGGTTCGTAGTGAGGACTTTAGTCCTTCCCGATCCAAATCTGAAGAAGGACTAAAGTCCTCACTACCAACCTATGTGAGTGCAGTTGTGCGATCGCACCTAAGATGAACCGTGCTCGAAAATCTTATCGTACTGCAACAAATCCAAAGTTACAAAAACTGGCAAACACCCAAAACATTGCTGTGCAACTTCCCAGCGTTCCTCTCGCTGCAACATAGCAGTCAACTTTTGTTTAGCGCCCAGCAAATATCGGACATCGTTAGCAGCGTAGCTCAATTGGTCATCAGAAAGATGCTCAGAATTTCCCCAATCCGAACTTTGAGAAGTTTTATTGAGTTCTACTTTTTCCAACTCTTGGATTAACTCTTTAAGTCCGTGTCTGTTAGTATAAGTTCTGGCTAACTTGCTAGCTATTTTTGTGCAGAAAACAGGTGCAATGTCAATACTTAAATTGTAACGCATTGTTGCCAGATCGAAGCGCGCAAAGTGAAATACCTTCTCAATATTTTCAGCTTCCATGAGCTTTTTCAAATTTGGCGCCGCCGTCTGGCCTTTAGCAATCCGCACCGCCGCCACTTTACCTTGCGGATCGCACAACTGTACTAAACACAGGCGATCGCGCCAGGGCATCAAACCCATTGTTTCAGTATCAACGGCGATCGCCTCCGCCGTCAAATAATAAGATAGCAGAGCATCGGAGATATCGCGATCGCACACTTGAAAATCTGGAAATTCCATCATTGAGAATTGGTAATTGGGCGGAGCGTAGCGGAGGGATTGGCCAAACAGGGCATTGGGCATTGGGCATTGGTACAAATAACCAATAACAAATAACCAATAACAAATAACCAACTATCGACTGCGAACAAAAAGCTGAGTAAAATAATACTCCCCTTTGGCATTTTTGGCAATCGCAATACCAGTTAAATTAAATTGACTCTCGATATTCTTGCGGTGGCCCTCACTTTTAATCCAACCCTCAACAGCATTGCGAACCGGGTCGCTGTAGCCAAAATTGTAAGCAACATTTTCAGCTACACTTTGATAGGGAACAGTAATTGCTTTCGCCCGCCCTTCAAATCCATCGTGGCTAAATTTAACTTTCCCACTCGCCATATTTTCGCTGTGAATTCTGGCTATCTGACTAATTCGCGGATCGACAGTTAGCGGCGGCAACTTTTTCGAGGCTCGATATTGATTGATCTGTTGGTTAACAGCTTTTTCTAACTCAGCAATTGAACTCGTGGCAGCAATATTAGTATTCATGGAAGTTTCTGGGAGCGATCGCGCAGGAATGGACTCGGCACAATTAGGCAGGATTGTCAACAATCCTAAGGACATCAAAACCAAAGCTCTGGACATGAACTATTAGCGACAAATAAAGTTAATTGTTACCCAATACGATTCAATTAGACCTGCTTTCATTGGGCTTCAAGAAAGCAATCACGAAGACTGGGATGCCTCTCAATTAGGTGAGGTACTGAGCAATTACATTCTTATACCAATTTAATGGGTCGTTGCACATATCCCGATCCCCCTCGCATCCCCCTTTCCAAGGGGGACGAAAGAATTCTTGCTCCCCGTTGGAAAGGGGGCTGGGGGGATCGAATTCTACGGGGCCTCATAAAAAATTAGTATTAACTGAACCGTATTGAATTGTTACCAGAAAGAATTGGTTGAAAGCCTCTCCTTTTGAGGGAAAAATTAAAATCAGACTATTCATTACTCCAATCCTATTCCTTCTAAGTAGAGGTAGCTGTCAACTGTCAACTGTCAACTGTCAACTGTCAAAAGATTCCTACAGTGCGATCGCCCGAAATTCCGGTAAACTAGATATTCAGAACCTTCGCTACAGTGTTCACATCTTTGTCACCGCGTCCCGAACAGTTGAGGACAATGCGCGGACTGCCGGTTAGCTGCGGGCACAGAGTCTCCAAATAGGCGATCGCGTGAGCAGTTTCCAAAGCCGGAATAATCCCCTCCAACTGCGAAAGACGCTGAAAAGCATCCAAAGCTTGCTGGTCAGTTACACTATAATATTCAGCCCTACCAGCATCCTTCAAATAACTGTGTTCCGGCCCCACACCAGGATAATCCAAACCCGCACTAATCGAATGCGGCTCAATCACTTGACCCTCATTATCTTGCAACAAATAACTCATCGCTCCGTGCAGAACACCCACAGTTCCCTTCGTCAAAGTAGCAGCGTGTTTATCAGTATCCACACCTTCTCCCGCCGCTTCAACACCTATCAACCGCACAGTTTCTTCCCCAACAAACTCATGGAAAAGACCCATAGCATTAGAACCACCGCCGACGCAAGCTAATAAAATATCCGGCAAACCGTTCCATTTTTCTAGACACTGACTGCGAGTTTCTTGACCGATAATCGCATGGAAATCCCGCACGATCATCGGGTAAGGATGGGGCCCTGCAACCGAACCAAGAATGTAATGAGTTGTTTCGACATTTGTTACCCAATCGCGAATCGCTTCTGAAGTTGCATCTTTCAGCGTTCCAGTACCAGCAGAAACACCGCGAACTTCCGCTCCCATCAAGCGCATTCTGAATACATTTAAAGCTTGTCTTTCCATGTCATGAACGCCCATGTAGACAACGCATTGTATGCCGAAGCGAGCGCAAACTGTGGCCGTAGCAACACCATGTTGTCCGGCTCCAGTTTCAGCAATTACGCGCTTTTTGCCCATGCGTTTTGCTAACAATGCTTGAGCCAAAGCATTGTTAATTTTGTGAGCTCCGGTGTGGTTTAAATCTTCACGTTTGAGGTAAATTTGCGCGCCAGTACCGTCTGGTTTAGCATAATGCTCCGTGAGGCGTTCGGCAAAATACAAAGGGCTGGGGCGGCCGACATAATCCTTAAGTAATCCTTGAAGTTGCTGTTGAAACTCGGGCTCGCTGCGGTATTTGTGAAAAGCAGCTTCGAGTTCAAATAAAGCCGGCATCAGGGTTTCGGGGACATATTTGCCGCCGAATTTGCCAAATCTGCCGAGGGAGTCGGGGCGTTGGGCGGTTTCGGTGGTTTCGGTGGTGAGACGCAGGGGAGTGACTGTCACGGACTTTGTGGGGATAATGGGACAGATTTTATTATATCCAGTAGATGGGGCTACGGGCGATCGGGTAATTTTGCGATGGCTGCCAAAAATCGCTAGGATGGCGGAAGTTCGTCGGAGCCTTCGAGATATTGCCCTGTAAGGGTTTCAGGGATTTTTTCTGTAGATGAGAGGTTGTTTGTACAGAGATTTTTGGGAGTCCTCGCAAATGGCCTCTGGACACGTTGCGCTGTATGGGGTTTATAATCGAGGGATCCCCACTCGCTGGGGAAACTAATTGAATGGAAACTAGGATCTCCCGACCTTTACTTTTGGTAGGTTGACCTGTTCCCGCTCGTTGGGGAAACTAATTGAATGGAAACTTCGTAATGGTGAACAATTATGAATTCAAATCAGCAGTTTCTGCAAAATTTATACGATGCTTTTAACAAACGCGAAATTGAAACAATCATCTCGTTGATGCGCCCAGACGTGAAATGGGCGAACGGAGTGGAAGGCGGTTTCGTTTATGGACGCGATGCGGTGCGCGAATATTGGACAAATCAATTTAAGGATATTCAACCGGAGCTTGAAACGTTAAAATTTGAGACTGACGAAAACAATCGGAACATTGTCACCGTTCATCAAATTATTAAAGATTTGCAAGGCAATGTGCTTGCGGATGCAACAATTCATCAAATTTTTACCATTGAGGATGGTCTGATTTGTCTTTATGAAATTGGCGAAACCGAAACAATAGAGGAGATGATTCAAAAGACAAAAAGTTCCAACTAGCAATGATGTCCTTGGGCGGGGGCGGGTTTTACAAATAATATTTAATGCCAAGAAACAATCTACATAAACCCGCCCCCTTATGCAATATGTTAAATTTATTGAAGAACGCAACAGTTGGCTCATTCAATCGTAGTAAACTAAAAGCGTAGACCTACAATTCTCACTTCCTTTAGTTATTGTTACACAACAGGAAACCAAAATCGTGGATATCGACATTCGTTATAAACCTTCTTTTGCCACAATCTTTCTGACTCTCGAACCTGGAGAAAGCATTATTGCTGAATCAGGAGCGATGATAGCAATGGATGCAGCACTCACGATGAAAACAGAATTTAATGGAGGTTTTTTGTCAGGTGTATTGAAAAAGTTTTTTGGTGGTGAATCGCTGTTCGTCAATCGATTTATCAATCCAACACGGCAGTCTCTCCAAGTCGTTCTTTCTCAATCGACAATCGGAGATATTGCCGAAGCTCAAGTCTACGAAAATAACCTGTGCTTTCAACCCGGTGCTTATATTGCCAGTACCCCCGATATCAAATTAGGTGTGCGCTGGGCTGGATTTGCCAGTTGGTTTTCGGGAGAAGGCTTATTTAAATTGCAAGCAAGCGGACAGGGAACAGTATTTTTTGGTGCCTATGGTGGTTTGACTAGCAAGCAAATCAATGGAGACTTCATTGTCGATACAGGGCATTTAGTAGCTTACGAATCGGGAATGAAAATGTCGATAAAAATGGCAGGTGGATTATTAGGTTCGATTACATCCGGGGAAGGGTTTGTAAATAAAGTCACTGGCAAGGGAACGATTTACTTGCAATCGAGAAGTATCGAAGGTTTAGTGCAGTTTTTATCAACTAAAGTTTGAGTTGCGAGCGAATATATCCATTACCTACTACCAAATATGAAAATTGAACTTTTACAACAACCCGACAGCACAATCGCCCGTGTCACTCTAAATGCAGGTGAAGAAATCGTTGCCGAGGCAGGTGCAATGGTGGCAATGAGTGGCAATGTACAAGCAAGTACGACATTGCGCCAGGGCAAAGGTGGCGGTATTCTCGGCGGACTCAAACGAATGATTGCCGGAGAGTCGCTATTTTTAAGTGTTTTTCGATCGCCAACACCCGAAAATACATTGTTTTTAGCACCCAAAATGTTGGGCGATATGCTGCACTATCAAATGGGGAAAAGTGGCTTAGTAGTACAAGCAGGTTCTTATTTAGCTAGCACACCAGATGTTAATATTGACTTGGGTTTTCAAGGCTTCAAATCGATATTTTCTGGAGAAAGTATCTTCTGGCTAGATATGGGGGGTCAAGGAGATGTACTATTGAGTTCCTTTGGCGCAATTTACGAAGTTCCAGTCAAAGGAGAATACATTGTTGATACAGGTCATATTGTCGCCTTTGAGAAAAGTTTAAAGTTTGAAATTACTAAGCCCCCAGGAAGTAGTTGGGTGAGTGCATTTCTCGGTGGAGAAGGTTTAGTTTGTCGATTTAAAGGTAACGGTCGCCTGTTCTGTCAAACCCACAATACCACAGCATTCGGTCAAGCCGTCGGCACTCGTTTACCTCCCAGGTAAGCTGTGTTGTATCTAGATTGCCTATGATATTAGAGAGGAGAAGGGAAGAAGATTTGACGATTAAGGTGCGTCGCTATCTATAATCTGCAATTTTTATCTAAGATATCGCAGCGATGCACCCTACCAAACTATCAACTGCCAACTACCAACTACCAAATATCAATTTTATATGCCTAAAAACATCTCATATACAATCGAACATTCTCCATCCTATGCCCAACTAAAACTCAAAATTCCTGCCAACCAAACGGTGTTGGTAGAATCTTCGGGAATGGCAGCGATGGATAGTCACATCACCCTGAAATCAAAAGTCAAAGGAGGTTTGATGAAAGGCCTCACGCGAATGTTAGCAGGTGAGTCTTTGTTTATCAGCGAATTTACTTCACCGGAACGTTCTGGAATACTTTACGTTTCGCCTGGAGTTCCCGGCGATATTCAACATTATCACCTCGATGGCAATAGTTTGATGCTGCAATCTTCGGCTTTTGTGGCATCGAGTCCTACTGTAGATCTTGATACTAAGTTTCAGGGATTAAAAGGTTTCTTTAGTGGCGAATCATTGTTTTTTCTGAAAGCAACTGGACAAGGTGATATCTGGTTTAATTCCTATGGCGCAATTCTGGAAATTCCAGTCAATGGAAGTTATATCGTGGACACCGGTTATATCGTTGCTTTTGAGGATACGCTGAAGTATGATGTTGAAGTCCTGGGCGGACTATCCTGGAAAAATTTGAGAACGGGAATTTTAGGTGGAGAAGGCTTAGTTTGTCGTTTCAGTGGACAGGGGAAACTGTGGATACAGTCTCGCAATCTGTTTCCTTTGATTAATTTCTTAAATCCCTTCCGACCGACAAAGAACAATTAGTTGATAGGGGGTAGGCACGGGGGCACTACCCCTACAAATTTATCTGAATCATTTAAGATTGCTATACTATAGAATAATTAAAAAACATTATGACCGATCGCAATCCACCCACAAGCAACAGGCAACTGCTAACCTTATTAGGAATCTTTTTAGCTTTAGGATGTTTATTGCTTTGGGGAAGTCTCAAACTGGTAGATGGACTGATTTTATTAATTCCTCCCGAACTCGAACAGCGTTTGGGGGCGTTGGTTATCCCGGCTTACGAACGTCTTGCGGAATCTTCTCCAGCACAAGATACCCTGAATCAACTTCTCGATCGCCTGGAAACTAAATTACCTAAACAAAAAAATACCATCGATCGCAATTATCGCCTAATTTACATTCCCGATGATACTGTCAACGCGCTAGCCTTACCTGGAGACACAATTGTTGTTTATCGGGGTTTAATCAAGCAATTGGAATCGGAAAACGAGTTGATGATGATCTTAGGTCATGAGTTGGGTCATTTCGCCAATCGCGATCATTTGCGGGGAATTGGACGGGGATTGGCGTTACAATTTGTGGTAGCGGTGTTCGTAGGCGATGGAGGTGGGTTGGTAAATCTTGCTACTGCGATCGCTTCCAATTTAAGCAAAGCCCAATTTTCGCGCAGTCAGGAAGCCCAAGCCGATGAATTTGGCTTACAACTCTTGGTTTCCCATTACGGGCACGCGGCAGGTGCAGCAGACT
The DNA here is from genome assembly GCF_020883145.1 of Microcoleus sp. CAWBG27. NCBI lineage: Bacteria > Bacillati > Cyanobacteriota > Cyanophyceae > Oscillatoriales > Microcoleaceae > Microcoleus > Microcoleus sp. CAWBG27. The sequence goes on along the minus strand of NZ_JAHREU010000020.1, from coordinate 1,075 downwards.
TTTTCCAGCGATTAGGGCGACAATCTCGTTTAGATCTTGCTTTGTTATCAACTCATCCGGCACCGGGCGATCGCAGTTTAACCCTAACACAAACGATCGCCCAACGCCGCTATCCGATTCAAGAGCGATCGCCAGTACCCGCAACACTCAAAAGCAATCCATAATATCAGAGTCTCAACGAGCGATCGCAACCTTACCAGAAAGAATTGGTTGAAAGCCCGCCCGCCTTTGACGGACAAATTACGATCGGGCTATTCATTACTCCATTCATCTTCCTTCTAGCTAGAGGTCGCTCTCGAACGGTTAACTGTCAACTGTTGAAACCAATTCCCTAAAACTAGAAATACCCGTAAAAAAGTTCAGGCATTATAACATATGGCAGCATCCAAACGCAAAAATTCTGACAACAAAACAACTGACGGCAAACGAGTAGTTTACTCTGAGTTTGGCAACTACGAAAACTCGGCTGCTCTCGAACGAGGAACCCCGGAAGTTCCGTCAAATCAACAAACTTTGAAAGTAGAAGCATCCCGAAAAGGACGCGGTGGCAAAACAGTTACAGTCATCAGCGGATTTCAAGAAAAACCCGAAACCTTAGCAAATTTAGCGAAGCAGCTAAAAGCCCAATGCGGCACGGGCGGTACAGTTAAGGATAATGACATTGAAATTCAAGGCGAACACAAGCAAAAGCTCCTCGAACTCCTGACAAAATTGGGTTATAAAGCTAAAATTAGCGGAGGTTAATCTCAATTCTAAGTTCGCAGTCAAAAATTGAGTTACTCAGGGTCGATCGCGCGCATATCAAAGAAACCGGGTTTTTTTGCTGAATCGGCAGGTGGGAACCAGTATTTTCGCAAAAAAAAACCGGTTTCTAGGCCTCTCGTACATAAGTTCTATCCTTTTGATTTAGGATTGTGGAAGAACGGACTGAAGTCCGCACTACAAACAACTTCGGCGTTGCTGAGTTAGAGTATGAATAGGAGGAATAATTTATGCAATGCCCTGAATGTAAATCAACCCATATCCGTAAAAACGGCAAGAAGAAAGGAAAACAAAATCACATTTGTGTCCAATG
>NZ_JAHREU010000002.1:233458-264119 GCF_020883145.1 Microcoleus sp. CAWBG27 | reverse complement strand
GACACCTAATTATCAAGAATTAGCCAAAGCCATAGAGTTGGGGTTCAGTCAAGTTACATCATCAAATATTTTTAACTGGTTTACGCACTGCTGTTATTGTACCTCATCTTTCTGAGAAAGGCTATAAGATTCCGCATCGGGGCGGCGGGCGAAACGATCGACTGTTAACCGCTGACACTTGGGGAGGTGGCGAATTATGCACCAAGGTTGAAGTCGATCGCGATATGTCGATTGTTTTGGTATCATAGATGTGTTCTGCCCACTTTGGTGGGTGGTGAATGAAAGGCGATCGCTCTAGATTTCTCAGGTCACGGGGCGATCGCTATTAACTGTATCTCTATTGAATTACGACAACTCGTAATTGTCAAGGGCCGAATGGGACGAATTAGACTGCGAGTTCGAGAACTTGCTCAAGAAAGGGGTTGGACTCTCAGGGAAGTCTCCAACAGAACGGGTATTCCTTACACTACAATCGCCACCTATGCGAGTTCTCCAGGCATGGCAACTGTAGACTACACAGCATTGGACAGATTGATCCGTGCGTTTGAGATTCCGATCGAGGATTTAGTTGAGATTTTGGAATATTAAACTGATTTGTCAGCGGAAAAAATGGGGTTAATTCGGTTGCGAGTTCGAGAATTCGCCCAGGAGAAGGGTTGGACGCTGAAAGAAGTTTCTGACAGAACGGGAATTCCCTACAGCACGGTTAAAAAATACGCCCAAGCTCCCAAAATGGCAACGGTGGACTACACGGCTTTGCAGAAACTTGCTGAAGTCTTCGATGTGATGGTGGAAGACTTGGTTGAGGTTTTGGAACGGTAAACTGATTTGTCAAGTGCAAGATGGGTCTAATTCGATTGCGGGTTCGAGAACTAGCCCAAGAGAAGGGTTGGACGTTGAAAGAAGTTTCTGAGCGATCGGGCATTCCTTACAGTACGGTTAGAAGTTATGCCCATTCTCCCAAGTTGGCAACTGTGGATTATACGGCTCTCAACAAATTGGCCCGTGCGTTCGATATTGCGATCGAGGATTTGGTTGAGATATTAGAACAGTAAACTGATTTTTAGCTGGCAACGTGGAATTAATTCCGTTGCAAGTTATATAATTTGCTGAAGATATAGCATTTATCAAAGAGATGAGGTATGACTGTAAATGGAGTTTTTGATGCGACCTCGCTTACTATCTTATAAATATAAGAGGGCCCAAGCCCAACAACGTACCTCACTTATCTGAGAAAGACTATAACTGTTCAATCTCCGATCCTTCAACTATATTGATATTGTTTTATTCAGAATAAACACATTTTCCCTCTTTTTAACCAAAAGTTTTTCGGTTAACTCTTTAATTTTTAATTTTTCTCTATCTCATTCAGCTTTTGGGCGACTAGCTTCCTGACTTATGTAAATATTTTTTGCAATTGGCATAGCATCTCTAGTCAATAGAGGTTGCATGATTTTTTATTGCAGACTAGGATAATGCAATAATGCGCGAATAGCTTCCAGTAGCACTTACGCACCATAGCCAGGTGTAAGTCAACGACAGCGGATTGCCCCTTATTTCACCCTATATCTAGGGGGTGTGCCTAAGTCCTGTTCAAGGAGAGACTTAATGAATCGTAATAATTGGCGACTACCTGTAACTGGGCTGCGGTTTTTACTTTTTGTGCTGTTGGTGATGGGCATATTTTTTAGAGTTGTGAATATCGATCGCAAATTCTACTGGTTTGACGAAACTTACACTTCCTTGCGAGTGTCTGGCTACTCAGGTAAATCTGTTCAGGAGCAAGTATTCAATGGGCCAGCAGTCACCAGCCAAGATTTACTGAAATATCAGAGCATTAATAATAAAAATAACGAAATCGATACTATTAAGGGTTTAGCAGCAGAAGAAGGTCAACTGCCACCACTCTATTTTCTGATGGCGCGATTTTGGGCTAAATTGTTTGGAACTAGCGTTACAGCCATGAGAAGCTTGCCGGCTGCGATTAGTTTACTACAGTTTCCCTGTGCTTATTGGCTCTGCCTGGAATTGTTTGAGTCTCCGATGGTGGGATGGGTAGCAATGGCATTGATATCGGTTTCGCCCATCCACGTGCTGTACGCTCAGGAAGCACGACCCTATTCTTTGTTTACTGTGTTAACTTTGCTATCCAGTGCGGTTTTGCTGCGGGCTATGCGACTTAAAACTAACCTGCAATGGGGAATTTATACAGCAATTACAGTAGTAAGTGTTTACACTCATCTTTATGGTTTCCTGGTTTTGATAGCACATGGAATCTATCTACTTATAATTGAAAAAGTGCGACTGACTAAAACCCTTTTTTCTTATGCTATCGCCTTTGTAGTCACGCTAATCGCAGGTTTAATCTGGTATTTAACCATCATTTATTGCCGACCTCTGCACGCTAATCCAAGCCTGCTGCAACCAGAACCTAAAATACCGCTAACATCTTTAATGGCAAGGTGGATCGGGAATAGTAGCAGGATTTTTTTTGATATAAATATTGATGCGATGAGCTCATTCAAAAAGATGCTGCCTGTGATTCCTGTGATTGTATTTTTATTACTTTTAGTGGGATATTCGATTTATTTTCTCTGCCGCCACACTTCTCAACCGATTTATACTTTCATCTTGGCTTTGATTATTTTTACATCCGTGCCTCTGATGGTGGGAGATTTAATTTTAGGTGGAAGGCGGCTCTCAGGCTACGCTCGATATCTAATGCCTACTTATCTGGGTTTGCAGTTGGCTGTCGCTTATTTGCTGACCGCGAAAATTACTTCTTCTACTGTTAATACCTGGCGGCATAAGTTTTGGCAGTTGGCTGCAATAGGAGTGTTTTCGGCTGGAGTCCTCTCTTGCACCCTGAGTTCTCAAGCAGAAATTTGGTGGAATAAAGGTCTGGATCAAGGCAAATTCACTATTCCTATAGCACGCATCGTAAATCAAGCTAATTCTCCATTGTTGATTACTGATACTGTGCTCGGTGAACTCCTTCCTTTGAGCCGTCGGCTCGATCCGAAAGTGAAAATTCTGTGGGGAGATCAATTTAAGCTTGCTCAGCGTCCTAAAAATTACAGCAATTTGTTTGCTTTTCTTCCGAGTGAGAAACTCCAAGACAGGCTTAAAAAAGAATACAAATACAAGTTAAAGCCTGTTTTTCTTAATTCTGAGGTGACTTACGATACGCGGCTTTGGGAACTTATTGATAAGTGAGTGGCTGTAGTGCATCTAAGTGCAGTAATCTTAAATACTGACTTTTTTCCTGGGAATTCTTAGGGTATGGCAACTGTAGATTGTACAGCTTTGGACAAGATGGCTCGTGCGTTTGAATTTGCGACAATTTAGTCGAAATTTTGGAACAATAGACTGATTTGTCAGAAAGACACGGCGGTTGAAACCGCGTCTACACAAACAAAACCCGCCTTCGCGGGTTAAGATTCGACCCTGGCCCAGAAACCGGGTTTTTTCGATAAGACTTCGTGACAGCGCAAAGACTCGGTAAAAACCCGGTTTCTCTGACGGAGTGCGTAAATCCCGATCGCCTTAATGCGGATATTGGAATTTTCCGGTAAACTAAAGTCAGGAGTTGTTCAGTCTGCCGGAGTTATATCAATGCCCATTAATCGTCTGTCTCAACTTGAAAAAAACCTGAAATCTCTGCGAGACCAGCAACACGCTTTAGAGCAAGAAGCTATCCTGACAACAGGACTACCAAAAATCCAAGCTGAGCAGCGGTTGGAAGAACAAATTAAGCCGAAAATCCGGGAGTACGAGAAGGAGTATTGGCAGGTTGTCGCTCAGCAAACGAAAACAGAAGAAATTCCCGAACATGAGGCTGAGGTTATTGTTGCCGAAATTGTCGAAGAAGTTGGGCAAATTGAAGTGCAGCGACAGTATCCCGATGAAGTAGTTCAGATTTTGCAACAGATTCGGGACAAGCTGAACCAACCGGGATCGACAGCAGCCGCGAAACTTAAAGGCGTAATCTCAAGCATTCCGCCGTTTGTAGGAATTTCCTACGAGGCAGAATTGGATACAGAGAATTTTTTACAGCAGCATTTTCCAACGTTTCGGGAATGGGCTAAAGTATTAGCAAAAAAGTCCTAGACCTGGAGCGAAAAACACCAAATCCAGGTTTCGCAAGTTCTTACAAACTTTACGATATTCCCTCCGAACTCGGTTCAAAAAACTTTGTTGGACGGGATGAGGAGATGCAGCAATTGCACAGATTGTTGCAGGATGGGAGCCGCGTTGCCATTGCCGCTGTGTCGGGAATGGGCGGCATCGGCAAGACAGAATTGGCATGGCAGTATGCAGCTTTTCACCGCGACTGCGAGACCTATCCAGCGGGGATTTGGTGGCTGTTTGTGCGGGAAATCGATTTAGCGCCGCAGGTGTTGCAAAAATCACTGCGAATGGGAATTCAGCCGCCGGATACTCTCGACAATCTGGAGGAACGGTTGCAGTTTTGCTACGAAGAGTGGGCAAAACAAACCTCTGGGAATGCTCTGCTGGTATTGGATGATGTCAGCGATTACCGCGCGGTGCAGCCGTTGTTGCCTAGAAATTCCCGCTTTAAGGTATTGCTGACAGCGCGACAAATTGTGCCGCCGCCTGTGGGGTGTTTGCCGTTAAAAGTTTTGAAACCAGAGGCGGCGCTAAACTTGCTGCGGCTGACGGCTGGGGATTTGCCGGGAAACGGACTGGGACGGATTGATGCCCAGCTTGAAGATGCTGAAGCACTTTGTCAGTGGTTGGATTATTTGCCTTTGGGCATCGAACTGGTGGGGCGCTATCTGCGGCGCAAGCGGGCGCTGTCCTTGGCAGAAATGCTGGAACGGTTGCAGGGTCAGCGATTGGAGGCGCGGGCATTGCAGGAGGCGGAAGCTGGGATGACGGCGAGGCGCGGAGTGGCGGCAGCCTTTGAGTTGAGTTGGGCGGAGTTGAAACCTCCGGCGCGGACGCTGGGGTGTCTGCTGAGCGTGTTTGCTCTGGCTCCGATTCCTTGGGAGTTGGTAGCCGATTGTTTGCCGGATTGGGATGGGGAGGAGTTGGAGGATTGTCGCGATGACGAACTGCTCAAACAGGGTTTGCTGTCGCTGGTGGAGGATGAAACCTCAGATCCGGCTCAATCTGGGCTGGTGCAGCCACGCTATCAACTTCATGCTTTGATTCGGGAGTTTTTTGCGGCCAAATTGCAGGGACGCGCCGATGCTGAGAATTTGCGGAGAAGTTTTGGGGTGGCGCTGACAGCCGTGGCGAAGACGATTTCGCAGACTGTGACGCTGGAGGTGCAGGAACGGGTGAAGGAGGCGCTGCCCCATTTGGAGGTGGTGGCGGAGCAATGGTCACATTTGCTGGAAGATGGTGCTTATGCTAGGTGGTCTTCCATAGGCTTAGCGCGGGTTGCAGAGGGACAGAGTTTATGGGCAGAGGCTGAGAAGTGGTTGAAAGCTTGCCTCCAGATGACAGAGAAACGCTGCGGAGCCGACCATCCCGATACCGCAAGTAGTTTGAACAATCTGGCAGCCCTATACCATACAATGGGTTGCTACCCGGAGGCGGAACCTTTGTATGTGCGAGCGCTCTCGATCTGGGAGCAGCAGTTCGGAGCCGACCATCCCCTTACGGCAAGTAGTTTGAACAATCTGGGAATGCTGTACCAAGCAATGGGACGCTACGCGGAGGCGGAACCGTTGTTAGTGCGATCGCTCTCTATCAGGGAGCAGCAGCTCGGAGCCGACCATCCCCATACGGCAGATAGTTTGAACAATCTGGCAGCGCTGTACGATGCAATGGGTCGTTACCCGGAGGCGGAACCTTTGTATGTGCGAGCGCTCTCGATCTACGAGCAGCAGCTCGGACCCGAACATCCCCAAACGGCAACGAGTTTGAATAATCTGGCAAGGCTATATGATGCAATGGGTCGCTACCTGAAGGCGGAACCTTTGTATGTGCGAGCGCTCTCGATCTACGAGCAGCAGCTCGGACCCGAACATCCCCAAACGGCAACGAGTTTGAACAATTTGGGATTGCTGTATTATGCAATGGGACGCTACGCGGAGGCGGAACCGTTGTTAGTGAGATCGCTCTCGATCCGTGAGCAACAGCTTGGAGCCGACCATCCCGATACCGCAAGTAGTTTGAACAATCTGGCAGGTCTGTACGAGTCAATGGGACGCTACCGGGAGGCAGAACCTTTGTATGTGCGATCGCTCTCGATCCGTGAGCAACAGCTCGGAGCCGACCATCCCAGTACAGCAAGTAGTTTGAACAATCTAGCACTGCTTTACCGTGCAATGGGACGCTACCCGCAGGCGGAACTATTTTACCTGAGAGCATTAGAAATCTGGTTTAACCGATTGGGAGAGAATCATCCCAACACCCAAACCGCTTGGAGCAATTTCATTTATTGTCTCCAGGAGGCGATGTCAGCGGGTCAAGACTCGCAACTTTCTCAACATCCAACAACGCAAGCAATGCTTCAGCAACTTAGGGAGGCGGAGTAGCTGTTGCTGCTAGAGCGATTGTTGCCAATTTCCTACAAAACTTACGCATGGGGCCCAGAAACCGGGTTTTTGCGGGAATACTTCGTTACAGCCCGCAGATAAGGCAAAAAACCCGGTTTCTCTGACGAAGCGCATAAGTCTCGATCGCCCTCAATTCCGCCCATCAAAATCACCAAAATCCTCAATCCCGGCACGAATTGCCAAAAGTGCGTGAAGCGTAGCTATCCCGTAGGGAATCGACCCTGCCAGTCTTGATGAAAACCCGCTAGTCGATGCTAAGAATTGGGCGCTCTGGCGTTGAAACCGTATCTACACAAACAAAACCCGCCTGCGTGGGTTAAAATTAGTTTATAATTGAAATATGGCAAAGTCGAACATCAGAAAAGATAAAAAATACGATCGTCAACCTTACTCTTCCAGATTCAATTAAAAATTTTATTAACGAACAAGTAGCGATCGAAGGCTACAATAATGCACCGGAATACATCTTGCACCTAAATTTTTGTGACACCAGCAATTAATATAGCATCTCAGCAGTTACCTGACTTAACTGGAAAAACTAAGTCAGAAGCCCTGGTAATTATAGCAAACAGTGGCTTTGTATTCAAAACTAAAACAGAGGGTGGATATGAAACATTCGAGCATCCTGATGGTAGTTTAATTCATATTAGACCCGCTGGCGAAATTGTCCGAACCGGGCCTAAAATAAAAAACGATCGCGGTAAAAGTTACCGCCGTCGATATGACCAGTTTGGGCATCAGATTCAATTCATGCCAGGTTCAAACACCCACAGTACCGGAGAAAATATAATTATATGACTCTTACAGCCGATCGCCCTTTAAAACATTTTTGCATAGAAGACCTAAAAAGTGCCGACCTCACAGGCATTTCTCTAATCCCCCAACCTTTAACCTTGCGTTTAGACTTTACCTTCGGCACCGGAATTTATGACACTTCTCTCGAATTCTATCAACTCGTGCATCAGGTAATCTCTCAACCTGTCAACTCCGACTCAGAAGACTCTTGCTTCTGGGTGGGTAACGCAGAATTAAGACAATTGACAGAAGATAAGAGTCAAATTTTATCCGCTTTGTCCTATCCTTTTCAAGATCGAGCAGGCTCGATCGAGACAGGTTCCTCATCGCTTTTTTACTTTCGGCTAGAAGGGGATATTTGTATCGAAGTAGTTTGCGGTAGTTACAAAATATTTCAAGAATTGGAATCGGAATAACATCGTTTGTAAAAGACTTTGAATACACGGCGGTTGAAACCGATTTCTCTGTCGCAGTGTATGGGTTTCGATCGCACTTAATTCAATCGCCACTTCTAAAAATCACCAAAATCCTGAATCCCGGCACGAATTGCCAAAAGTGCGATCGACCCTGCCAGTCTTGATGAAAACCCGCTAGTCGATGCTAAAAATTGGGCGATCGCACTTATCAGATCCTCAATTTCTTGTTCTAATTTTTGCTGCAACTTTGCTTCTACTTCTAATTCGATTTTTGCTCTAAGTTTCTCCTCAATCTCTTGTTCTAATTTGTGGCGAAAATTCTCCGACTGTGCTTTTTCCCGTTGTTGTTGTTTCTCCTGCTCTCCTTCAACTCTTTTCTTAATTTCTTCCTCAGCGATGCGAATATTTTCTTCAATTGGCATACCATCTCCAGTCACTAGAGGAGGCATTTCTTTGTATTTTAAACTCGGATGATGAAATAATGTTCGGATAGCTTCCAGATCGTCCCGGTGTGCGAGCACGTATTTCCTGAGTTCGGGAACGCTCATTTCTTTAAAGTTAGGTTTCATCTAAAAAACTCCAGTTTCCTGATGGGAAGACCATAATTTGCAATTCGTCGCTTACGAAAATGTAAACTTCACGACTTTCTGGGTCAAAGCGGAATAGCTGAATGTCCTTATAGTAGTTAGAAAACATCTGGCAAACGCGCAGACAGGCTTGGGCTTGTTCGTCAGTGGGATTAATCGATCGTTCCTCAATTGTGGCACAAACTTTAGAATATAGCAGTTGACAGTTGACAGTTGACAATTATTAGACGGGAATCAAACCGTTGTGCAATAGTAGGTTACGGAATCTCTTCTAACTCAGCAATATGTTCAGCTTCATAATTTTGGATTAAGACAGTAATAACGTCTATCATCGAAGTAAAAGGATGGTTTTCATCCTCGCCCACTCGCTCGATCAGACGATCTAGTAGTTCGACAAACTGCTCGTATTCTTCTTCCGTGCAAGAGACAAAAACCGTTTTAGCAAGAGATGACCAAGCAGCAATTGTGCGCTCAAGTTCCAAATTTTGGGTCATTCTTTCCTCCTCTCTTCTTCTTTGGTATTGACAACAAGGAAATGCCTATTAGTGTCAGCTTAAGCCTAAAAGCCTTGACAAATCTCGTTTTTACACTAAGTCTAGATCCCCCTAAATCCCCCTTAAGAAGGGGGACTTTGAGAATATTTCTTGTTCCCCCCTTATTAAGGGGGGCTAGGGGGGATCTAGACTTTGATATAAACAAGAAATACTCAATGTTCAATCTTAAATTGACGCTAATGGACAGTGCCGTTTCCCTACTTCATCTCATATCCAAACAAATTCGGATCGACTTCTCCCAAATTCAAATCGGCCAAACCATACTCAGCCCAACGCCGCTGAACCATCGCTGCCATATCAGGATCGGATTCCAAAGGTTCACCCCATTCGTGCTCGGTTTCCGGCGGCATCTTCGTCGTAGCATCAATCCCCATTCTGCCTCCTAAACCAATCTTTTCACTAGCAAAATCTAACGTGTCAAAAGGCGTATTCGGCAGAATAAATACATCTCGAACTGGGTCAACCTTAGAACTAATTGCCCACACTACTTGACGCGGATCGCGAATGTTGATACTTTTATCGACAACAATCACAAACTTAGTGTATGTAAACTGCGGCAATGCACTCCAAAATGCTAAAGCAGCTCTTCTTGCTTGACCGGGATAGGCTTTATCGATCGAGATAATTGCAGCTTTGTAACTCAGCGCTTCCATCGGCAAGAAGAAATCGACAATTTCCGATACTTGCTGCCGCAAAATAGGAGTATAAATGCGATTTAGCGCGATCGCCATCATCGCTTCTTCTTTCGGTGGCCGCCCGCTAAATGTCGTCAGATAAATCGGATCTTTGCGGTGTGTCATGCAATTGAATCGCACCAGTGGTGAATCTTCGACACCGCCGTAATAACCCATGTGGTCGCCGAAGGGCCCGTCTGGCAAAACTTCCCCCGGCGTAATCGTTCCTTCTAACACGATTTCCGAGTCCGCCGGTACTTCCAAATCTACGGTTTTGCACTTGGCCAACTGCACGCCGGAACCGCCGTAAAGTCCGGCAAATAACCATTCGGATAAATCTACAGGAATCGGGGTTGCTGCTGCGAGGATGATTAAAGGATCGACTCCCAGGGCGATCGCAACTTCCAACTTTTTACCAGCTTGTGCAGCTTTTCGCAAGTGTCGCGCGCCCCCTCGGACAGATAACCAGTGTACAGTCATCGTATTTTTTGACTGCAACTGTAAGCGATAAACGCCCACATTTGGCGTACCGGTTTCGCAATCTTTGGTAATTACCAAACCGAGGGTGATAATTTTGCCTGCATCTCCCGGATAGGGGCGAATCATCGGGATTTTGTTCAAATCCAGCCCTTCTCCTTCAAATACCACTTGCTGGCAAGCTGGGAAGAAGTCGCGGCCGGGCTTGGCTTTCACTACGTCGAACAGCACTTTGCCGAATTCGATCGCTTGGGAAATCTTTTTGGGCGGTTTGGGCTGTTGTAGCATTCCCAATTTTTTGCCGAGCTCTTCTAGTTCGATCGGCTTTTCCATGTTCAGCGCCCAGCAAACGCGCTGTTCCGTGCCCAACAGGTTAATCGCGACGGGGAATTCTGCCCCTTTGACGTTTTCAAACAGGAGTCCTGGGCCGCCTTTTTGCAGCATTTGGTTGGAAATTTCGGCAATTTCTAAGTCGGAATCGACTAAAGCGCTAATCCGGCGCAGTTGTCCCCGTTCTTCGAGTAGTTTGAGGAATCCTCGCAAGTCTCTAGCCATTTTTTTAAGATTTGTTAACGTTATCTATTTATTATGATGGCCGTCGGGCTGTTTGGGATAGAGTCGCAAATACGCCGAAAGTACGGGCGGTGTCCCCAAAGCGTAGTTATCCCGTCAGGAATTGTCCAAAGGTATGTAGTTGCGCTTCAGCGCTCTTTGATATAGACCAGAGCGCTGAAGCGCAACAACGTACCTAAAAATTAACCCGTATCAGACTGCCAGTTGCATCCAGGATGGTCGAAATTTCAAATTTTGTGACATTGAAGTGCGATCGACACCTAAGGTTAAGAAAATAATAAGGGCGATCGGACAGGGATCCTCTTTCGATCGCTTCTTTAACGCTACTTACCTAATGTTTTTAACCTAATGTTAACCAGAGATTAAGGAAAGATTATTGTTATTGCTCCCATTCCTTAATCATAAAAATTTTAACCTAACCTTAACCATAATTTAAAAAAAGCTTATTATTTTAGCTGTTTTTACTGGGAATTTCAGTCTATCCTATGGAGGAGATTTGCAAAGTCTGCTATCGAATTATTTAAGGACGAGGAGTTATGGTTTTCTTCACTAAAGGCTGGCGGCGTGGCTTTATCGTTACCCTAGCAGTAGCAACATTTTCGCTAAGTTTGATTACTTCTGCTGTAGCTGCGGTAACATTAAACGGTTCGGGAGCCACTTTTCCTAAACCTTTGTACGATCGCTACTTCTCTCAAATGAGAAGTGCAAATCAAATTACTGTAAACTACGAAGGCACAGGTTCCGGCGCTGGTATCAAAGCATTAATTGCAGGTACTGTGGATTTCGCAGGCAGCGACGCGCTGATGACTTCTGCACAAATCTCTCAGGTAAGCCGTGGCGTCATGGCAGTTCCGACAGCCGGCGGCGCGGTTGCAGTTGTCTACAACTTGCCCGGAGTTAACAATGTCAAGCTGAGTGCCGATGCGATGAAAGGCATCTTTGAAGGCAAAATTACCCGCTGGAATGATGCGAAAATCGCAGGGATTGCCGGACAAGCTAAAAATTTGCCAAATACTGCAATTCGGGTAGTTGTACGGGCAGACAGCAGCGGTACAACCTTTATTTTTGCTAATCACTTGCAGGCTATTGGCAGCAGCATCAAAGGTGCAGCTCAACCGAGTTGGCCTGGTAGCCCCCTCAGCGGCCAAGGAAACCCCGGTGTAGCTGGTTTGGTGAAACAAACACCCGGTGCAATTGGCTACGTTCAAGATACTTTTGCTCGACAAAACAATCTGCAAACAGCATTTATTCAAAATAAAGCTGGCAGATTTGTAGATGCTAACTTGGCAGAAGCCGAAAAAGCTTTTGCAGGGGAAACATTCCCAGCAGACTTCCGATTGGTTGAAGGAAATCCTAATGATGGATATCCGATTGTTGGCTTGACTTGGTTGTTAATCTACAAACAGTATCCTGCTGCGAAAGCAGATGCTATTAAAAAGATGGTTAATTGGGTGCTGACTACAGGTCAAGGTCTCAACAAAGGATTAGAGTTTACATCTATTCCGCAAGCTACAGCTCAAAAGGTGATTCAAACAGTGAATCAGAGTGTAGTTGCTAAAGGTTAATTAAAATATTTTCAGGGAGTTATGAGTTTTGAGTTAATTGTATGGCTCAAAACTCATACGTTGCATTTATTTAATGTGCAGGCACTATGCTATCTCTTTCATCAATCAAAAATTTCTCTGTTTACGGCATAACTTGGGTATGACCAATTCTTCAAAGAAACTGAAAAAATCGACTGGGAAGTCTGCTGGAATCACCACCCACGTAGACTTGACTGATACGAAGGGTGAAGGTTTGTGGCTGGAGTCGGGATTTACAGGATTTGTATGGGCTTTTGCTATAGCCACGGCGGGTACGCTCTTCTGGATGAGCGAGATAATTTTTAAGGATGCTTGGCCGGCTATTAGCAAATTTGGACTAGATTTTTTGTGGACTCCCAAATGGGATATCGGTGAGTTGCAGTTTGGGGCTCTGCCGTTTATTTACGGTACAGTAGTTAGTTCTGCGATCGCCATTATCATAGCAATTCCTCTAGGACTGTCAGTCGCGATCGTGACCAGCGAGAACTTTTTGCCTGCTTGGGTGCGATCGCCCTTAGGATTCATGGTTGAATTAATCTCAGCCATTCCCAGCGTCATCGTTGGCCTGTGGGGAATCTTCGTATTAATTCCCTTTCTGCTGCCTTTACAGCAGTCGCTGTTCAACAATTTTAGTTGGTTTCCCCTATTCAGCAGCGAACCTTTTGGGCCGGGAATGCTGCCCGCCGGCATACTTTTATCGATTATGATTTTGCCGACAGTCGCCGCCATCAGCCGTGATGTTTTGCTGTCGGTTCCCGTAGATTTGCGAAGTGCTTCAATGTCACTGGGTGCTACCCGCTGGGAAACCATATTTAAGCTGTTATTACCAGCAGCAAGTTCGGGAATTATCGGAGCGACCATCTTGGCATTGGGACGCGCCTTGGGCGAAACAATGGCAGTCACAATGGTAATTGGCAACTCGATTCAAATCAACCCATCTATATTAGCTCCCGCCTACTCAATCCCCGCTGTTTTAGCAAGTCAATTTCGGGAAGCTCAAGAAGAACTGCACGTCGGTTCTTTAATGTATTTAGCCCTAATTCTATTTGTGATCACCCTATTAGTGAATGCAGTCGCAGTATTGCTAGTGCAGCTAATCGGCGTTAAGGGAGCTAAGAATTAACCATGACTCAAGCACAAAAATCCCACAGTATTCTAGATGCAGAAATCAACAATCCCCTGTCGCTGAGCCGAAATTTGTTTAGCCGGGGAATGACAGTTATTGCATTCTCTCTTACAGGTCTGGCTCTGCTGCCTTTGTTCGCTATTTTGTACAAAATTCTGGGTGAAGGACTGGCACATTTAAGCTGGGAAGTGCTAGTGTCTCTGCCCGCACCCGTCGGAGTCGAAGACCAGCCCAACGGCTTTGCCAATGCGATTCTCGGTACAGCTTTAATGGTGGGAATTGCCACATTATTGAGCGTGCCAATCGGCGTCATGACGGGAATATTTTTGTCAGAGTTTGGCAGAGACAATAAAGCTATAGCAAATACTATCCGCTTTATCACCGTCATTCTGAGTAGCGTTCCGTCAATTGTTGTCGGCGTGTTTGCCTACGCTTTAATTGTTGTGACAACTAAGTCATTCTCAGGATTTGCCGGCGGTTTCGCGCTGGGGATTATCATGCTGCCGGTTGTAGCGCTGACAACAGAACAAGCATTAAAATTAGTGCCTGCTTCTTACCGCCTCGCTTCTGCTGGTTTGGGAGGCGGACGCTTTCAAACAATGTTTCGGATTGTTATTCCCTCAGCACTCCCAACTATTACCACAGGCATTTTACTAGCAGCTTCCCGCGCTGCCGGCGAAACTGCACCGCTAATTGTAACTGCCTTGTCCAGCCAATTTTGGCCTCCTTTAGTTGAGAAATTGGGCGAGATAGTTCAGTCCCCCATGGGCGCAGAAACTATCTCAAAAATCCAAGAAATTCCCCAGACACTGCTAACTCCAACTCCTTCTATGTCTGTATTAATATACAGTTACGCCAGCTCTCCTTACAAGGAGCAGAACGAATTGGCGTGGACGGCGGCTTCTGTCCTTTTGGGTATGGTTTTGCTTACCAGCTTAGCCTCCCGTGCCGTCACTCGCAAACGCTTGCAAAATCGGTAGATTGGGGAAGGAAGTTCGGCAACGAGCAATGTACGGGATGTAACGGATGTAACGGATGTAACGGATGTAACGGATGGAAGTCCGATGGAAGAAGGACAAAGGAGGAGGAAAGAGGGAAGCTCTTGGGCTTTGTTTAGGGTAAAAAGAGGACAAAAAACAGCTATTTTTTTGTCTATCCGTGACTTCGGATAATGAGTGCATAGCTAGCAAGTACCAAGTCTAACTAAATAAAGCCATCAGGCCATATTCTGCATCTACTAAAAATCTACTGTTCACACTAGAAAAACTGCAAATAATGAAATCCAAAAGTAACTTAAAAGCTGAAAAATATACCGACCAATTCCTCGAAGATACGACTCCTGAAATCGATCCCAATGCTATGCCAGCATTGCGCGTTCAGGACTTGAGCTTTTACTACGGCACTCACAAAGTTCTCGAAAATCTATCGATGAATATCCCTCACCCGCAAGTGACGGCGATTATCGGCCCTTCAGGTTGTGGCAAATCAACTTTTCTGAAAGCTCTCAACCGCATCGGCGAATTGGAGGGAAAAGTTCAAATCAAAGGCAGGGTTGAGTTTTTTGGACAGGATATTTACAGTCCTAAGGTAAATATTAATAGTTTGCGCCGCCAAATTGGCATGGTGTTTCAAAGGCCGAATCCTTTTCCGCTGAGCATTTATGATAATATTGCTTACGGCGTGCGTATTTTTGGTCGCAAAAGCAAAGCAGAGTTAGACGAAATTGTGGAATCTGCGCTGAAAAGTGCGGCGCTTTGGGATGAGGTGAAAGATAATTTGAAGAAGTCGGCTCAGGGAATTTCGGGCGGACAGCAACAGCGACTTTGTATTGCTCGCGCTTTGGCTGTTAAACCGAAAATTTTACTGATGGATGAGCCTTGTTCTGCTCTCGACCCGATTTCTACTATGAAGATTGAGGAGTTATTTCAAACTCTGCGGGAACAGTTGACTGTGGTGATTGTAACGCACAATATGCAGCAGGCGGCTCGGGTTTCTGATTATACGGCTTTCTTTAATACTGATGAAAGTCGCATCGGTCGCATGGTGGAATTTGGGCCGACAAGCCGGATTTTCACTTCCGCCAGTAATTCTAGTACGAGGGATTACATTCAAGGTCGTTTCGGTTGATACTTAAATTGGAGCATCTCAGTTTTGCATTTTATAGTGGGAGTTCGCAATTTTTCGCTTGCTTGTATTATCTGGCAAGCATTTGCGAACTCACACTAAAAGAAAAAATACTTTTTGCAAAAGTTGAGATGCAGTATACCCCTATCCTGGAAGCACTCCCGAAAAACAACAGGTTTCTCGGTACTTGTGCGGATATTCAACTAGCTGTAAATAGCTACAATTGATGTTATTGAAGCTATCACTTCTCCTCGCTACTCCAACACAACAGTAACCAATGGCCAGCTTGGTCGAGCAATTTAATTAGATTTTCAAACCTCGATTTACTTGTTGGACAACCAAACCTTAGCGCCACGCGCGACATTTGCCACCTCGCGGACTAAGGGTACGTAGTCATACCAAGCACTCGCATTGATGTCGCTGCGAGAACTGCGTTGCCAGCCTAAATTTGGTTCTGCAATCAGCGTCATGATATCTGGGTTTTGGGCGCGGAAGGTGGAATAGGCGCCGTCTACGTGCATGGGCCCGCCATCGGGATGTCCCTTGGGACGCTGTTGCACTTGTTCTAGAAAAGCTATCAGCCGATCGAGAATTTGTCCGTTTACACCATAGAAATGGGTGGTTTGAATCCCCAGAGTGTATGGTTTTAACAGCACTGCTGCTTCGGACGATCGCCCATTCGGATCTACCTTGGGTAAATTACGATCCGTCAAATAATGCCCCAAGTAGACCATCCCCCAATCCTGCCCTTGCAGTTGTTCGATTAACGCCGATTGCTGAGCGATTAGGGTTGGAGAAATTGCTAAATCATCTTCCATGACCAAAACGTTGGACAAGTTTTGCTGTCTGGCGTGTTTCAAAATGCTCAAGTGGCTCAGGAAGCAGCCCCACGCTCCGATACTAGGAAATTCACCCGCCGTCTCTGGACGAACCGCTGGGAAAATCTCAACACTATTCGGTGCCAAGGAAATCCCCACATTGGCAAGTTCCTTGGTAATGTCACGGCGGCGATCTTGGCGATCGGGCAAATTCACCACGTAAGTCCGTTCAAAAAATTCCGTCAGTTTCATAAATTATGATACTTGTAACCGTTATATCTCGGACATCTTCTATATCCTAAACGGTAACTACAAAATAATCTTGTTCACCACAAACTATCGACGGTGGTTTCCTACATAATATCCAAGTGAAATCCCGATGACAACCAGGGAGCCATTGAGCTATTTTATACCAACAATCAGAATAATAAAAAGTTTTGCAGCCACCCAAATTGTTCGCAAGGCTTACAGATAACTATTAAGTTTGGTAACGAGCTATCCAGAAAGAAACCCGGTTTCCGAACCCCGCAGGAAAGTCCTGAACAATAAGCAGGATGGTGTCTCCAGCCACATATTTGTATTAAACTAACCCTAGTGTAATTATGTCTCCCTCTCTGTTAAAACGAGAATTAGGTGTTTTCGGTGCAACTCTCATGGGCATAGGCTCAATCGTGGGCACTGGAGTATTTGTGAGTATTGGAATGGCTGCGGAAATTGCGGGGCCGGGAGTGATTTGGGCTGTGACTGTTGCTGCTTTAGTTGCTGTTTGCAATGGTCTTAACAGCGCTCAATTAGCGGCAAATCATCCTGTTAGCGGCGGAACTTATGAATATGGTTACAAATATCTCAATCCTTGGCTGGGTTTTACAGCGGGCTGGATGTTTCTTGTAGCTAAAACGGCTTCTGCTGCTACTGCTGCTTTGGGTTTTGCGGGGTATTTTTTAAGTGCACTTGGTGTAGCCGATCGCACTTATCTCATCCTAACGGCATTAATCGCCCTGGCAACCCTAACTTTAATTGTCTTGACCGGCATCAGGCGATCGCATATCGCGAATACTGCCACAGTCTCAGTTACACTTTTATCTCTGACTGTCTTTATTGCTGCGGGTTTGCCAGAGGTCAGGTGGGAAATGCCGACCTTACAGAACGATCGCGCGATCGGCTCCATCCTCCACGCCACGGCCCTGATGTTTGTCGCCTACACCGGTTACGGCCGCATCGCCACCATGAGCGAGGAAGTGCGGGAACCGAGCAAAACCATTCCCAAAGCCATAATTTTCAGTTTGGTGCTGACAATGGTGCTTTACGTGGCGGTAGCGGTAGTTATTGCAGGTGCGGGGGGAGCCGATAAATTGTCCCTGCAAGCAGCAACCACTGCTGCCCCCTTGGAAGTCATCGCCCGCAGTTTTCCAATTCCCGGAGTTTCCCAACTGCTAGCCGTCGGCGCGATTACAGCCATGCTGTCCGTCTTGTTGAACTTAATTTTAGGCTTGTCGCGCGTGTGGATGGCGATGGGGCGACGGTTGGATATGCCGAGAGTCCTGGCGCGTCTCAATCCTGCGGGGACAACTCCCTATGTAGCTGTCGTGGTTGTCGAAATTACGATCGCACTTTTAATCCTCATCGGTGATGTCAAAACCACTTGGTCGTTCAGTGCCTTTAGCGTTTTGATCTACTACGCTATTACCAACGCAGCCGCGCTACAACTGTCCCCCGCCGAAAGGCTTTACCCGCAATGGTTGGCTTGGGTGGGCTTGGGGAGTTGTTTGTTTTTGGCTTTCTGGGTGGAAAGGCAAATTTGGCTGACAGGGTTGGCGTTAATTATCGTCGGTTTGATGTGGCGGGCGATCGTCCGACTCCCAGCTAGAGACTAGAATTGTGATAAATTGAAACAGCATTCCGCATTGTAGAGGGCCATGCCCGATCGAACTCCCTTGCTGGCGACTCAAGAATCAGTCGCAGTCAGCGCCATCAGTCGTTATATCGCTCAAACACTAATCTCCATTCAGGAAAAGCATCCCGAATGGATAGCTGAAAAATACAGGAAAACCCCCTGGGCCAAACCTGCTTTTCAGTCAGTTTTGATTGGAAAATTAACCAAAAATTTCAAAGTAGCCAGCGATACAGATTTGCTGCTGCTGACGGCAAAAAAATATCTCCAAATTCTGCTGGTTCCCGAATTCATCAATTCACCTCAATTCAGCAAATTATTTGCCAAAATTCAGCAGCTAGCCATACCCCAAACACCACCAGCCCAATCGCAAAACTCAGTTTCGGCAAAACCTCCAACTCCCACCGCCCACCAAACAAATTCGCTTCCTGTCGGCATTGCTATCTTGCTGCTAGATGTCGAAAACTTGCAACTCAACATCGAAACCGAAAAATTCCTAGAAGGAATTTCTCACTATCCCATCCAAATCAGAGTAGCCTTTGCCAACTGGCGCAGCATGGGCAAAAAAGATGCCGAATTTCACCAGCGCGGCTATCAACTGATTCACGTTCCCCCCGGCAAAGACAGCGCCGACTTGAAAATGGCAACAGTAGGCGCCTCAATTTTCGTACATTATCCCACAGCCAAGGAGATTTTTGTCTGTTCGTCCGATCGCGCCCTCACCCACCTCAGCAACACACTGCAAGCCCACGGCTTAACCGTCTTTCAAGTCCGCAAGCAAATAGATAAAATCATAGTTTTAAACAGCAAAACCGGACAAGTGGAAACCTATTCCCTCGTAACAGTACCGGAAATTACACCTGTAGAACAATTAGTTATTCAGCTAAAAGAATTAATTAAAAAAGAACAACAACGTACCTCATCTCAGTGGATAAAAATTTCTACACTTTCAGCTTTATTTAGGGAGAATTACGGTTTAGCCCTCAATCAAGTTCTTGCAAATTATTCCTTAGGTACTAAAACTAGGGAGATATTTCTCAAACATCCCACAGATTTCGTTGTCCACAAACCCTCAGAAACATCTCAAACTTATGTCACTCTTTTTGAAGTTAAATTGTCGCCCCCACCCCCAATACTCAACAAAGAAAATCTCAATCACAACCAAGCAGCATCAGCGAGTTTGACAGATATCAATTCCTTGGAAGATTTGGAAAAAGCTCTGGTCAAAATAGTTGGCGACTTAACCGACAACTCTCCTCACAATTCTGTATTTCTCTCCAATGTAGGCAGTGAATTTCACAAACAATACGGCAAACAAATCACCCAAATAATTAAAGAGTTTAATCTTGGTCGAAAATTTCCTAAATTTTTACAATCCTGCACTTCTCTCGAACTTAAAAAAACCGAAAAAGGTTGGCAGGTTTCCCTAAATTAATTATCAAACAGCAATTATAAATTGGTAATGGGTAACAGGTAATCGGCTAGCGAGTACCTCACGAAAGTTGAGAACGGCTATGCTTCACTAACGCTAAGTAGGTGAGCGCTAAAAAACACAACTAGATTAAGAAATGTAAATCGCTAAAAGGCTTATATTTAAAGCGTTTCTGCTGCTACTTTACATAAGTTTACGTAGTTTGGTTTGATTGTGCCTACCTACTTATCCCTCGCAATTCCTAATTCCCAATGCCCCATCCCTCCGCTTCGCTTCGCCCAATGCCCCATGCCCCATGCCCCATGCCCCATCCCCCATGCCCCATCCCCCATGCCCCATCCCCCATGCCCCATGCCCCATTCCCCATTCCCCATAACTTGAGTTATCATACAATCTGGACGTAAAGAAATGTAAAGGGATATGCAGGACAAAGTTGTAGTTGTGGTGGGTGCGACTGGCGGCATCGGTTCAGCAGTAGCCCGGAAACTCGCCGGCGCGGGTGCGACGCTAGTGCTCGCCGCCAGAGACAGCACTAAATTAGACGCTTTAGCCAGCGAACTTTCGACAACAGAGGTACTGTGCGTACCGACAGATATCACCGATTTGTCGCAAGTTGAGACGCTGATGCAGAAAGCTGCGGGGCATTTCGGGCAAATTGATGCCCTCGTAAACGCTGCCGGTGCGGGAATTCTCAAGCAGTGGAACAAGTTAGAACCCGCTGATTTAGATGCAATGCTTGACTTGAACTTGAAAGGCAGTTTTTACACATCTCAAGCAGCCGCAAATGTGATGAAAGACCGCAAATCCGGTCACATCTGCAATGTCATCGGGATTTTGGGCAAGCATTCGATGGCGATGGGAACGGCCTATTGTGCTTCAAAGTTTGGGGTAGTTGGTTTTAGCAAGTGCATGGCAGATGAACTGCGACGCTACGGCATTAAGTTTACGCTATTCTATTTTGGTGGGGTGGATTCTCCGTTTTGGGATAATGTGAGTTTGAAGGTAGATAGGTCAAAAATGCTGAGTACCGAAACCGCTGCCAATGCAATTATGTTTGCTCTTGCTTCTGACCCGCAAGCTGTGCCACTAGAAATTAATATTCAGCCAGAAAGTCATTTGTTCTTTTAGTAATTTGTTTGGTGTTCCACACGCAAAAAATGAGTTTGTATGGTGCTTTCATAGCACTGATTTACCCAACTCGATACTTCCCAGATTTTAGAAAAAAGTTCAATCTTCCAGATTTATCTGTGGAGTAAATCTCATGGCTGATTCCTTCTAGTATCCCACAGACGATTTACCAGAAATAATTGGTTGAAAGCCTCGCTTGTTTGGCGTAGAAATTAAAATCAGAGGATTCATTACTCCAATCTTCAGACTTTCAGGTAGAGGTTGCCCTCTGGCTGTCAACTGTCAACTGTCAACTGTCAACTGAATGAAGTAGTAGGGTGCGTCAGTCACTTCTGGTTCCCCACCTGAAAATTAGACTAATCGCTGACGCACCCTACAATATCGCAAGCGATCGCTCGTACTGTCAACTGTCAACTGTCAACTGTCAACTGTCAAAGTCATCCCAAACACCGCCTTTCTTTTAAGTGCCGATGTATTTCTGCCTTCAGAGGGAGCTAAGATATTCAATTTTTGGGTTATTATTAAGCGATTAGACAAAAAAACAATGAAAAATCTCCATTTCTCAGTCTCTCCCTTGCCATTTAACCGTGAAAATCAGCCGATTTTCAACTTTTCACGTTCCATTTTCAATTATTGATTATGGAGTTCGACCGCATTCAGTTTTACGTTAAAAATGCTCGAGTATCCCGCGACTGGTTTGTCAGCCACTTAGGCTTTCAATCAATAACAGGTTATGTCAACAGCCACACTTGCACTGAGGTTGTCAGCAGTGGCAATATATGTTTTGTTTTATCTTCGCCTCTGACACCCGCTAGTCCCGCTGCTACTTGGTTGGAGTTTCATCCTCCGGGGATTGCCGATGTGGGCTTTCGGGTTAAAAATATCGAATTAGCGATCGCTAGAGCGCAGGTGGCAGGTGCTAAAATCCTGAAACCGATTCAAGAAGATCTAAAGGCAGGAGGCGGTTTTAAACTCGCACAAATCGCTGGCTGGGGAGATTTAAGCCACACGCTTGTTGAGCGAATTGGCGAGAATTCACTGCTGGGTGGTTCTTCTGGGCCGCCACTGTTGACTCTGATCGATCATGTAGTGTTAAATGTTGAATCTGGCGATTTGTTAGGTGCGGTTAGTTGGTATCAAAAAATATTAGGTTTTGAGCCGCAGCAAAATTTTGAGATTCAGACTGAGAAGTCTGCTTTGCGAAGCCAAGTTATGGTGCACGCTGAAGGTGGGGTGCAATTCCCGATTAATGAACCGGCATCATCTAATTCTCAAATTCAAGAGTTTTTGAGTGCAAATCGAGGGCCGGGAATTCAGCACATGGCTTTGCAAACGGATCGCATTGTGCAGGTTGTTTCCGATTTGCGATCGCGCGGTTTGCCTTTTTTGCCAGTTCCTCCAACATATTACTCGCAATTGCGGCGGCGGCAAAACTATTTGCCCGCAGATTGGCAAGCAATTGCAGCTTCCGAAGTTTTGGCAGATTGGCAAGAAGATACTCCCGCTGCGATGCTGCTGCAAATCTTTACCCAGCCAATTTTTGCCGAACCGACTTTCTTTTTCGAGATTATTGAGCGTCGAGTTACTTTAGTTAATGACAAACTGGTGCAAGCTGGAGGTTTTGGGGCGGGTAATTTCAGAGCTTTGTTTGAGGCAATTGAACGGGAACAAATGAAGCGGGGAAGCTTGATCGATGATTGATAAAACTTCCACTTTTTAGTTCATGCAGTCTTGTCGAGCAGCACTGCAATATCCGTCCACCCGTAAGCAATTTCTTTGACTAAAACACCAGCTCTGCTTGTCTGTTGTTCTTCCACTTTTTTGCCTCCTAAAAATTCATAAAACCTGCAAGCAGAATTGTCTCCCAGTACCCAAGCCAGCATCGAGTTCAAACTTAATTCTGCCAATTTTTTGGCAACCGAGCGCACGAGTTGCTGCCCAATTCCTTGACGCTGATATTCCTCCAAAATATAGATGGCAAATAATTCTCCTCGATAAACATATTTGCCCGTGCGCTCGGAACCACCCGCAGCAAAACCTACAATTTGTCCCGAGTTATTTTCAGCAACGCAGACATAATCGCCAGTATTTTTGACGTTTGACAGGATTTCTTGCCAATTGTTTTCTGGTTTTTCATAGGACAGCTTGGCGAGGTAATCTGCCGGTACGATGTTTCGGTAAGCTGTCCGCCAAGTATCTACATTAACCTGTGCAATTGCAGGTGCATCAGCGATTTTAGCTTCTCTCACAATCATCACAAAAAACTCCTTTCTCGCCCTGGCATCGTATTTGAGAATCTACGCAAACAATGCGATCGCGCCCTTCTAGTTTAGCTCGATACAGCGCGCGATCGGCTTCCCCAATTAACCACTCCACAGATAATTCAGCAGCGGGCACAGCACTAGCTGTGCCGATACTCGCTGTCACAGACTCACTTATCTTGGAAGCTTCGTGGGGAATTGCCATAGCTTTCAAATCGCTGCGAATTGATTCAGCTACCCGCATTGCTCCCTTAGCATCAGTCTCTGGCAAAATTACCGCAAATTCTTCCCCACCGTAGCGAGCCGCTAAATCACCTCCCCGGTGAGCGTTTCTGTCTAAAATTTCAGCAACTTTTTTGAGACATTCATCGCCTCCTTGATGCCCGTAACAATCGTTGTAAAGCTTAAAAAAATCTAAATCTACCAAAATTAAAGACAGGGGCTTTTTCTCTCTACCCATGCGCTGCCATTCTGATTGCAATGCTTGGTCAAAACGGCGACGGTTAGCAATCTGAGTCAAGCCGTCCACAGATGCGAGTCTGTGCAATGCCTGATTAGCAGATTCTAATTCTAATTTAGCCTGTTCTAATGCTAAATTTTGCTGAGCCAATTTTTCACTTTGCTGTTTTTCTTGTTCGTACAAAAACCGGATGGAAGATTCAGCTTCTTGCAATTCTTTCTCAGCATATTTGCGCTTGACAAACTGCCCTAATTGGGAACCTATCGCCGCCATCATTTGCAGTAAGTCTTCATCCGACGGCTGGTTTTCCCGGCAGAAAAAAGTCATTACCCCTACAACTTGACCGCTAGCACGAATTGGGAAACCGAAGGCCGATCGCAATCCTGCTTTAGATGCTAAGTGCGATCGTACAAAATTGCCATCCTTAAGAAGATCCGTAATCCATTGCGGATAACCGGTGTTCCACACTATTCCCGGTAAACCCGTACCAGGCTCTAGGGTAATCTGCTGGCAATTTTCCACAAACTCCCCAACTTCACTTCCCCGCCGCCAAACTCCCACTCGGAGCAAAAAAGGGAGAATATCTTCAACGTTACTATCTGGTGCAGCAAACAAAAATGGTATTCGATCGTGCGTATCTTCGGCATCAGACTTAGTATGTTTTTCATCAACAGGCGTCCAAAGTTCACCGATATCCCACCCCAAACTTTCACAAATAGCTTGCATAATTTTCGGAGTGGCGCTCTCTAAAGAACCAGATTCTGACATGATGCGAGCTACTGCATATTGTGCTGCTTGACGCTTTTTTGTCCGTTGTTGCTCGGTGATATCTCTGCCCACATAGACAAAATCTTGTATAGTTTTGTTGTCTGAGTGCTTGCTTTCTATACTTGTCTCAATAGTAGAGCAGGAAAATGCAACTGTCAGCTTTGAACCTTTTTTAGTTGTACAAGCTACTTTTACTTGATGCCAAGATTCATTTTTTAGTTCAAGAGGTAGCTGACTAACTTGACGCAATAATTCCTCGTCCGCCGTAATCATCGAGATTGGTTGACCGATTAATTGTGATTCGGTATATCCAAACAATAGTTGGGTGGATTGATTGACCTTTTTGATTTCTCCCGCTTGCGTTGTCACCAATAAAATATCATTTATGGAGTTAAGAATTTTATCAATATAGTCGCGAGCGTTAGCCAAGTAATCGACTTTAATACTGTTTTCGTTGGCTGCTTGAACCATACTTTGCTGAAGAGCAGCAGTGTCTGTTACATCTTCGCAGAAAATAATTAATCTCTCAGGATTAAGCTGCTCTTTCTGACCAAAAATATACAAATCTAGATAAAAATAAGAGCCATCATTTAAAACTCTGGTAACAGATTTTAATTGGAAACTTGGCTGTCGTTGTTCTAGAATGTCGTCTAGCAGTTCTTCAATTCCGATCAGTTCGGGAAAACTATCGCGCACATCTTTGCCTTGTTTCAATTCATCAGGAATTTGGGCAAAATCTTGTACGTTCAAGGATGTTTCTTGAATCTTCAGATCCCGATCGACTGCAAGGTATTCAATGCGACGCAAGGATAACAATTTGTCAAGCAGATTGTTAATGTTTTGGGAGCTAATCTGTAAACTTAATTTGGGAAGCATCTCGTTATTGTAGAGCATCAGACTCAAGGGTTAGCAGATAAAATTAGTTGTTGTTTTGCTGCTATTTCTCATGGAAATTTTGATACTGCTGGATGCCAGGAGCTATTACCGATGGCTAATTCATCGACACAATAAATTTTGGATTCTCTAAGCAGTTTTTTATATTTTAGAAAGGTAAAATTATTACTTAGACCCACTTTTTTTTGTGAGCAACCGCAGCAAAAATTAGCCTCGATTGAGGTTTGGATTTATTAACAATACGTAGCGGTTGGCCGTATTTGTGCACCAAATTTTAAATTCTAGATTCCCTGATAATATTTGTTGCAACCGCTACAGTTAATGATTGGCACAGTTGAATTAAACTGTTGCCTTTAATTAGCACCATTCCTATAGACCTTACCTCCCCTGGGTATTTGTGTCAAGTTTTGTAAATAAACTGTGACATTAAAGTGATATAATCTCTAACAATTTGTATAAAATTTTCAAAATACTCTGCTCAATGCTGAGACTTATCACCGACTTTGACGGCCCGATTATGGACGTGTCCGATCGCTATTACGGAGTTTACCAGCAGTGTCTGGCCGAGACTCAGCGTGAGGGCCAAACAGTGCACGAACTCCCAAAAGCCGAGTTTTGGGACATGAAGCGGGCGCGGGTTCCCGAAACCGAAATCGGCATTCTCTCAGGATTAGACGCAGCCCAAGCCCTGGAATTTGCCCAGAAACGGCGTCAAACTGTCCACACGCTGCCGTTCCTGATTTACGATAAACCAGCCCCTGGAGCCGTGGAAACCCTGGAAAAGGTGCAGCGCGCTGGAATAGACTTGGCGGTGATGACTATGCGTCGCGTCAGGGAACTAGACGAGGCTTTCAACCGCTGCAATTTAGGGCATTTTTTCCCAGAAAACCGTCGCTATTGTCTCCCCAACGATTACGTCAAAACCGGGGATGTCAAAGATAAGCCCCTGCTGATGGCAAAAGCTCTTGCTGAACTGCCGCCTGCTTCTGAGCTTTGGATGGTGGGGGATACGGAGGCGGATATTATAGCAGCAAAAACTCACGGTGTCAAGGTAATTGGTGTTTTGTGCGGTATTCGCGATCGCACCCAACTAGAAATGCACCAACCGGATTTAATTGCTAATAATTTGAGCGAAGCTGTTGAGATTATTTTAGGTAGTCATTAGTTATTGGTTATTGGTTATTGGTTATTGGTTGTTAGTTATTGGTTGTTAGTTATTGGCTCTTAATTATTATTGTTGTTAGTTGTTATTAACAATCAACAAATAACATCCAACAACTGCGAACCAACAAATAAACCTTCGACGCTTCGACTACGCTCAGGGCATCGCAAATAACTGATAACAAATAACCACTAACCAATGACTATCGCAGAAAACTGCTGACCAGCCACAGAATTAAAAACGTAAACAAAGCGATAAATTTCTCTGTTGTGATAAATGCCGTAGTGAGCAAAGGGCCCAAAAGACCTCCCAGCACCAAGCCTATAACCAAGCCAGCCACAGTCAGCAGCACGGCCCGACCAAATTTTTGTTCCTTGCGATTAAGAAAATAAAGACAAGAGCCGACCCCAAGAGCCAGAGTCAACTGTAGTAAAGAATCGTTAGCCGCCGGATAAATACTCAGTCCGCCCAACCCCACATAAACTCCAGCGGGCCACAAAATGTCGGCTCGACTAGGAGTATCGATCAGGCGCTGCAACCAAGCTGGGCTGCCCGACGGAGCAGACGGAGTAAAGCTGGCGGGTGGGGGAGCCACTCGTTCGGGAAAGCGGATGCGTTCTGGTACTTTTATTTTCCCTTCCTGTCGCTGGCGGAGGCGATCCATGAGGATCGCGTCGTAAGCAACTTCGATCGATTCCAAACGTTTCTTGTCGCCGCTGTGCTGCTCGGCTAGACGGGTGCGGGCCTCTTGCACTTCATCAAAGGAAGCATCTTCATCGACTTCAAGCAGTTGATAGGGAGTTTGCTCACTCATAAAAATTTTTGGTATGCGGAAAACTCAGCGTCTTGAGACCTGAGAGGGCTGCAACGAAACGAGGCTAGAAGGTAGAAGGCATTCGGCATTCGGAAATAAAAATTTGTCAATCCAAAGATTGTTATTTAGATTGTGATTTTTAAAGCCGGCAATCTTAAATTTTACCTTGTGCCGAATGCTTTTAGCAGGAACTTGTGTTAGATGTGCTGACAATTCCCGACCACTGGATTTTTTTTAGTCGATCGCGGCGGTAGGAAAAAAAGCGAGCTGAGTCAGAATAAGTACAGAAAGGAGCGATCGCCACCTGAGAAGAATTAATTCCCAACTGCTGCAATTGCAGAGCATTGCAGAGGCGAACATCCAACCGTACTTTTCCCGGTTCTGGATCGGTCAACACAGGTGGTTCTGGTAGTTGGTGTAAAAATTCCAGAATGCTGTCGGCTGTTGCACCCACTGCATTCTCAGGAGCAATCGTGGCTCCCAATTCCGCTGCCACTTCCACAGATACCTGGTAAACCTCTCCACCGATCGCCGGCCCGAGAGCAATCCTCAGATTTTCTAATTGACTGCCTTGTGCCACAAGTTGAGCGATCGCCTCTGGTAATATCTTAGCAGCAGTCCCGCGCCAACCAGCGTGAACGGCGGCCGCGAGTCCCGTGCCGCTATCAGCAATTAGCGCCGGTACGCAGTCAGCCGAGCAAACCCACAGCGCCTCAAAATCTCGCGATGCTACCAAGCCATCGGCCTGGGCATAGGTGGGGATAGCTGTTTCTGGGTCTAGAGCCACAACTCTTGGCAATCGATCGGTTTTGAGTACGACATTGCCGTGTACCTGTTGGAGACGGTAAACGGGAGCTCCCGGTGCTAAAACTTCTGTGAGATCGATCGGCCCGCGCGGCGAAAAATCGCGAGTAAAAAAGCCGTGAGACCATCGGTCGAGCAAGCTGCACGTCAGATAGGGCAAGCCTTCGGCACTCTGCTGCCACTGCCAGCTAATACCGTCAGGTTGTCCGGTACGTTCAGAGTCAGGAAAATTTGTCAAGCGATCGCCAGCTACTGTCATGAAACTTATCCTTCCCCAAGCGCATCAATTAGTTAGCTTGTATTGTAAACAATCAACAATTTTGCCAGCCAAGTTTAAATGGGCGATCGATCGAGATCGGGGGAGAGGGGGAGATGGGAGAGGAGCAGAGGGGGAGAAGAGGAGCTTTATGAACAGACACGAACGCCAAAGCGCTATTATCAATGTTGCCGTCACAGGCGAGTTGGTAGTGCCATGATAGGAGCGGAAAAACCAGGGTATCGATCGCGAATCAACGCAGCATTCGAGCTGTTCGACGCGAAAAAAAATTGCCTTAAGCCCGGTAAAATCAGTTAAGTCTGTATAAAGATAAGGATTGCCATACATACATTCAATCCAGCCCCCGCCAAAAAACAGATACTTGCTTTCCGACTCCAGTCGCCAGCAGCCCAAAACTTTAGACTAAGATTCCTCCTCCCAGATTCCAAGCTGCGAGTAAATCTAAAATCTAAAATCTAAAATCTAAAATTGACTAATCTTCTTGCGCCCCCCCTGTTGAGTTGGGAAAAAAAATCGTGAAACCAGTTCCAGACAAGCAAATAACAGCCCATTTGAACACCAAACAGCAAAAAAATCACCCCACAGGCGCCCGGACTCGATCGCGCCTTTTGTCCGAACGCTCAATGCTGGTGGGACTAGGTTGCCTTGCCAGTCTGGGACTGCTCAGCAAAGGCCTAGTTTGGGCCCAAACTGAAACTCCGCCAGCAGAACAAGCCCTCCCCGGCGCAGCAGAACTTCAGCCACTATTTGAAGCACCTCTGGCGCCCCCGGAACCCGAAGCCCAAGTGCAGCGAGAACCAGATCCCGAACCCCAGGCAGAAGTTCGGGCTCCATCGCCAGATTACGTCACCGAACAACCTCCGGCCCAATATTATCTACCGGAACCCGCGCTGATTCCCCTGCCAGAAGCGACGGCCCAGGAACCTCCTTTTGAAGCACCAGTTAACCCAGAAGCCCGCGCTGCCACCGACCAAACAGACTACAGCGTTGGCGCTACCAGCGAATACGAAGCGCCCACAAGGATTGAGTTTGCAGAAAGATCGACAGGCTGCGAAGGTTCCGTGTCAGGAGGACAAGGAGTTGGCGGTTTGTGCGGGCCTGCTGCTGTTCCCGAACCCGTGACAGCAGAAGCAGCCCCTCCCAGCTACAGCCCAGAAAGGTCGATCGCCGAACAGCCCAGCTACAATCCGCAAACTCCCAGCGCAGGCGGCCCTTATATTGCCACCCCTCCTCCTCGAAATCTGCCACAAAGCCCCGGGACTCTTCCGAACCTTCCGGGCAATGTTCGGGGAACTGTCGCCGGAAATAATAGCGGAAATCCTATCAGTAAAGTAGGTCAGGCCGCTCAACAAATAGGCAACCAGCTTTGGGGACAGGGCAACCAGTCGGAATCTGCTTACACACCCTCGGGCTACTCAGCAGACAGCGGATACCCAGCTAACCCCGGATACTCAGCAGATGGTGGATACTCCATTAACACGGCAGCCTACGCCGCTGGCCCACCCGAACCCAGCATGGGACTAGGGCCAGTGCAAGTCGGCGCGATTAGTGTCAGCAGTGGCAGCAATACAGGTTTTGCTTACTACAATCTCACCCCGCGTCCCTTAGGCCGGCCTGGAAATGGCAACACCAGCCTGCTGTTTCCGCTATCGATTGCTGCGGAAATTACTTCACCATTTGGGTGGCGGACTCATCCGGTTATGGGCTACGGTAAGTTTCACACCGGAACGGACTTGGGAGCCCCGATGGGAACGCCCGTACTGGCAGCTTATGCGGGTCAAGTCGCGATCGCCGATTGGTTGGGCGGCTACGGCTTGACGGTGGTTCTCAACCACAGCAAACAGTCTCAGGAAACTCTCTACGGACACCTTTCAGAACTGTTTGTCAAACCAGGAGAGTGGGTGAAACAGGGTGATACGATCGGGCGCGTCGGCAGTACGGGAATGTCTACAGGGCCTCACCTCCACTTCGAGATTCGGCAAATGACCGCTCAGGGTTGGGTGGCGATCGACCCCGGTGCTCAGCTAGAATTCGCTGTAGCAAAAATGATCGGCACTTTGGAAACCGCCAAAATACCCCAAATGCCGAAATTTGTGGAAACACAAAGCGCTAGTGCACTCAAGGATTTGGAAAACGATCTGCCCCAGCTTCCACCTCTGCCGGTGGGAATGGACATCGAAGTTCACAACCTCCAGCCACCATTCCCAGAACTGTTAAAAGCTGACACTTCTGCGCCGAAGGATAAGGAAACCTCCAAACCCAAAATTCAGAAGCAAGCTACCAGATAGGTTTTTTTTAAGGACTAAAGTCCTCACTACAAACAATCAAACAGGTTCGTAGTGAGGACTTTAGTCCGCATCCATAGAAGGACTAAAGTCCTCACTACAAACAATCAAATAGGTTCGTAGTGAGGACTTTAGTCCGCATCATAGAAGGACTAAAGTCCTCACTACAAACAATCAAATAGGTTCGTAGTGAGGACTTTAGTCCGCATCCATAGAAGGACTAAA